>JAITOJ010000007.1 GCA_031290005.1 Treponema sp.
ACACTTCCCGGCGTAAGAGGGAGGCACTTCCCGGTGTAAGAGGGTGTTTCTTACGGGCGTGTTAGGGGTTGCGAATACGGACGTGTTAGGGGTACGAATACGGGCGTATTTGTAAAAGAATACGGACGTATTTAGCTCCTGCATACGGGCGTATTAGGGCTTGAGTTGGGGAGACAGAGCACGGCGAGGGGGTGGCTGCCGGGCGATACTGCCAGGGCGTTTGCGGGCGGGGCCGCGTGGTGTCCCGCTTTCTTTTTTTGGGGGGACAGAGCTTGCCGTTTGCGGTCTTTGTCCCTGCCTGAAAGCGGTGGATTGTTCGAGGGTTTGGTAAAAAGGTGTGAGGGCGAGGTCGGTTGCGGCTTCGCCTTCTTTCGTTTGACGGTTTGAGAGACTCCCCGCGCCGAATGGGGAAGCCCCTAAAGTAAATGGGCCACGGCCCAACACAAATGGGCGGGGAACCCGCGGGCTGTTTGTTTATTGCGAATTGCGAATTGCTGATTCCGCTATTTTCACTTCCTCTCTTTTCTGTTATACTTTCCCCATGCACAATTTTGATGTCATTGCCCGGATTGATGTGCCCGATTATTCCTCACAGGGAATTTACCTGCGGCACCGGAAAACCGGATTTGAAGTTTTTCATCTCCTGAATCAGGACGAAGAAAATCTCTTTGCCTTTGCGTTCCGCACCCCTCCCGCTGATTCAACCGGCGCTCCCCACATACTGGAACATTCAGTACTCTGCGGTTCCCAAAAATATCCCCTGAAAGACCCCTTTATCCGCCTGGCAAACCAGAGCGTTAAAACCTTCCTGAATGCCATGACTTTCCCGGACAAAACCGTGTACCCCGCCAGCTCCATGGTAGAGGCCGACTATTTCAACCTGATGTCGGTCTATGGGGACGCGGTGTTTTTTCCCCTGCTGGAAAAATGGACTTTTGCCCAGGAAGCCCACCGGCTGGAGTTTGACAGCGAGGGCAAACTGACTATTCAGGGCGTGGTTTACAACGAGATGAAAGGGAATTATTCCAGCTTTGACAGCATCGCCGCTGACGCCAGCCTCCGCAGCCTGCTCCCCGGCACCGTGTATGATGCCGATTCAGGAGGCGACCCCCTGGAAATCCCCCGCCTCACCTGGGAACAATTCAGGAAGTTTCATCAGCAATACTACCATCCCGGCAACGGCCTGCTGTTTCTGTACGGGAACATCCCCACGGACAAGCAGCTTGCCTTTGTGGAAGAGCGCTTCCTCTGCCGCTTTCCTGAAGGCCGTCCGGCCATCCCGGTCATTGGTGATGTCAAACCCTTTTTGCGCCCCCTGGTCATTGAACGCCCCGGCCCGGCCCAGGAAGGCCCGGACGCGGCCAGCGGCTGCACCGTAACGCTCAACTGGCTCACCGGAGTGTCCGCCGTTTCTTACATGGAATTGGTGTTCCTCTCGGAAGTCCTCATGGGTCACGATGGTTCCCCCCTCACCCGCGCCCTGGTGGAATCCGGCCTGGGGGAAGATATGGCGCCCAACTGCGGAGTGGAACTGGACATCAAATATTCCCTGCTGACCGCCGGCCTCCGGGGGGTCAGGCGCGAAAACGCCCCCAAAGTGGAAGCGTGCATCCTTGAGACCCTGGAACGGCTCTGCCGTGACCCCGTCAACTCCGCGGACATAGAGGCGGCGGTGATGTCCGTGGACTTTTCAAACCGGGAAGTCCGGCGCGTCCACGGGCCCTATTCCCTTGTCCTGGCCCGCCGTATCCTGCGGAGCTGGGTCTACGGCGGCGACCCCTGGGCATGCCTTTCCCCCCGAAGCGCCTTTGCGCCAATCAAAGCCGCCCTTGCCTCTGACCCGCACTATGTGGCGGCCCTGATTCAGCGCCTGTTGCTCCATAACCTGCATCGCTCCCTGGTGACCGTGTATCCTGACCCGGATTATAACGGGCGCCAGGTCAAAGCGGAGGCGAATTTGATTGCCGAACTCGCGGCGCAAACCAAGGGAACGGATTTCCGGGCGCAGCAAGCGGAATTGACCGCCTTCCAGCAGCGCGAGGAAGATAAAACCGCAGCGGCAACGCTCCCGCACATCAAACCCGCCAGCCTGACCGTAAAAATCGACCGGATTGAAACCAGCGTTGAGACCGGCCCAAAGGGAGTTCCCCTGTTCAAAAACCGGGAGCCCGTAAACGGTATCACCTACATCGAAGTGGGCTTTCCCGTGGATGTCCTTGCCCCGGCAGATTATCCCCTGCTGCCCTTCTTTTCCACCGCCCTTGCCAACAGCGGTTTTGGCGGCAAATCCTGGGCGGAATGCGCCCAAAATATCGCGGTCAATGCGGGCGGCTTCGGCGCCACGCTGTTCACCTCCTCTGTCCCTGAAAGCTCGCTCACATGGGAAAACCGGCAAAATCCCGCCATTGGCCGGGACTGGTTCTTCCTGCAAATTAAAATGCTTTCGGAAAAAACCGGACGGGCTTTGGAACTGCTCGGGGACTGCCTCCTTACCGCGGATTTTTCAAACCCCAAACGACTGAAAGACCTGGCTCTGGAAAACCGGAATGACCTGAAAGCCTCGGTGCTCCCCCACGGCAACGAATACGCCGCGTCCCGTTCATCCAGCGCCTTGAGCAAATCCAAGGCTATCGATGAAATCTGGAATGGCCTTTCCCAGCTTTTCACCATGCAGGGCCTTGCGGAAAGCGATATGACCCGCCTGGGCGTGGAACTGAACCGCCTTCGTAAAATCCTGATAAGCTCCGGATCAGTCATTCACCTCACCGCTGATGACGAAGGGTTTGCCCTGGCGGAAAAACCCATTGCCGCCCTGATAGAGCGGTGCGGCCTCCATGCCCCGGCGCTGCCCGCAGTACGCGGCCTCGCGGACTATACGGCCTTCACAGCCCTGCCCTGGCGCAAAACTCTTGCCGGAAGCGGCGTTATCCTGCCTGAACTGTGCCTGGTTCCATCGGCCCAGGTGGGTTTTGCCGCCCGGACGTTTCCCGCGTCTCCCTGTAACACAGTGGAAAGCGCTCATGAGGGGGTGTTTGGACATTGGCTTTCAAATACCCTGCTTTGGGAACAAATCCGCACTATTGGCGGGGCCTATGGCGCTTTCGCCCTGCCGGACAATCTGGAACAGGTGTTTTCTCTGATCACCTACCGCGACCCCCGGCCCCTGCAATCTCTGGAGTCTTTCACCGCCTGTCTGCAAAAGGCGGCGGCCATGAAGTTCGATGCCGAAACCGTGGAGCGGGCCATCACCGGGGCGTACAGCCAGGAAGTGCAGCCCCGCGCGCCCTCGTCCCGGGGCTTTACCGGCTTTATCAGAAAACTCTACGGCGTTACCCAGGAACAGCGGGAGGCGAAAATTGCCGCCCTGCTTGCGGTTACTCCCCAGGATATGCATAATACGGCGGAACGGCTTTTGGCGCTCTGCAAGGCGGACAATCCCTCGGCAGTAATTGCCGGGACGGACACGGGCTTTGCCGGACGAATAGTGGATATTCCATAGTAGACAAGAGGCAATAAGAATGCGGGAACGAAAAGCGAACACCTGTCTTCCCCTCAGTAAGCTCCTTGCTTCCCCGCCGGGAAAAAAAGGATTTTATTGGGGACGTTATAGTTTCAGTGGATGCCATACCGCAACCCGCAAGACGCGCTTCTTTTTTATCGAGTTTTCAGCGGTAAGTATCCGGCGGCAGCCCCCAAAAGCCGCCCCTCCGGTAGAAGGCAGCTTTGATTTATTGAAGATTGTCGCTCCGAACGCGGTTTTGCCCGAAGGGACAGCGCAAATTCCCCAAGAGATGCCAGGTAAATATGTTCAGGTTCGGGCGGGAATCAGCGGAAAGGACGGCAGAATGTTTGAAGCCCGGTTTCCTTTCAGCGCGGTTTCTGTTACTGGGGATGAAGTCAGCATTCAGGACGGGCAAATCAAGTTCAGCGAGTCAAAGCTCAAGGGGATGGTGCGGAAGGGTATTTTCTGGGAACTCAGCCTTTCGAATGCCCAGCCTGGGGGCGGCACCCAGTTTGCGGGAACTCTGCGGATAGACCGGGATGAATACTCGGTGTCCCCAGGTCTTTCCCAGGGACACATGGACAGAATGTACGGCTCTGATTTACCGGAACGCTGGTTTTATCTGTCCTGCGCTCATTTGGTGAGTAATATCAACGGCCGAAAACTGGAACATTCTTTTTTTGAGTCTCACGGCATATTTTCAAACAAAATCACGGTTGTCGCGGTGATTAATGGAATTCGCTATGAGTTTAACGTAAAAAAGCTATTTTCCCGGAGCACACAGACTTTTAATTGTACTAAAACCGGGGACGCGATTCACTGGAGCGTCAGCATACAACGCCGCACTCTGGTTATCGACATTGATGTGAGCTGTAAAACCACGGACTTGAAGCTCAAAGTCTATGACCTGCCCCAGGCTGAAAACAAAAGCATTGAGATTCTTTCCGGCGTTACTGGCAAGGCGGAAATCCGGCTCTATAAACCCACAGGCAAAACCCTGGAATTGATTGAGTACGCCCGAAGTTCCCATACTCTCTGCGAATATGGGGAAACCAAACAGGAACTATTTGAGATATGAGGTGAGAAAATGAAATCAGGCATTCTTATGCTGGCGCTCTGGATGGGAATCGTTCTGTCATGCAGCACTACCGGCTCTCCTTCAGAGACAGGCAATTCCGGGGTTGTCAAGGGGGTGAATTTTTCCCAGTGGTTTGAGGCGTCTTCCCCGCATGGGATTCAGTTTACCAAATACACGGAACAGGACTTTATCAACGCCAAAAGCCTGGGGGTGAATAGTATCCGGCTGCCCATCAACCTGCATAGCATGACCTTGGGCGCGCCAGACTATCAGCTTGATCCGTTGTTTCTGGAATTTCTTGACATCGCCGTTGACTGGGCGGAAAAATACCAGCTTCGTATCATTCTGGACAATCATTCCTTTGACCCGGTCAAACCTACTGAGCCGGAAGTCGAGGCCATTCTTTTGCCGGTCTGGGCGCAAATGGCGGAACATTTCAAAGACCGGGGTGAGTATGTGCTCTATGAAGTGCTCAACGAGCCGCACGGTATAGCCGCTGAAACCTGGGGGGCGATTCAGGGCCGGGCCATAGAGACCATCCGGCAAATCGACACCAGCCATATCATCATTGTGGGCGGCATTGATTACAACTCAGTTTCCGCCCTGGCGTCAATTCCCGAATATACGGGCGCAAACCTGATGTACACCTTCCATTTTTATGATCCCTACCTGTTTACCCACCAGGGGGCAACCTGGGGCGAGCCTTCCCTGGCATCCCTGAGGGGTGTTCCTTTTCCGTATGACAAGAATCGAATGCCCAAAGTGCCGGCAGACTTGGCGGGCACCTGGATACCGGATTCCCTCACATGGAGCTATCCCGCTGACGCGACTTATGAAACCCTTGAAAAACGACTGGATGAAGCGGCGGCTTTTGCGAAAGAGCGGGGCGTTCCGGTTTTTTGCGGCGAGTTCGGCGTGTATATTCCGAACAGCCCTGCTGATGACCGGGTCAAATGGTACGCATTTGTTGCCAGGGCATTGGACGCCCGGAACATTGCCCGGACAAGCTGGGATTACTTTGGCGGCTTTGGCTTGTTTAAGACCGAAAACAGCGGGGACATCAACTCTGACTTGAATACCGGGGTGGTCAAGGCTATGGGGTTCACTCCGCCGCCCCAGAAGCAGAGCCAGCCCGTCAAGACCGGCTTTGTCATCTACGACGAGTATCCCGCCCAGATGATTTCAGTGCAGCACTGGGGGGAGAGCGCCTTCGATTTATACGACACCCGCGCCGCGGAAGGCAAATACGCCCTCCGGTGGAGCAATCCCGCGCCCTACAATCAATTCAGTTGGAGTTTTGGCCGTCCGGTAGACTGGACGTATCTTAAAACCAACGGATATGCCATCCAGTTTATGGCAAAGGCCCGCCGGAGCGGGCCCCCCATGCAGTTTGACGTGCGGTTTATCAATTCCGAAAATGAAACCAGTATCCCTTGGCGGATAAGGTATCAAATCGATGAAACAAAACTGCCTGCGGATGGGGAATGGCACACCATCCGTATTCCCCTGACGGAAATGCGGGAACAGGGGGCGTGGCTCAATACAACCCAGGAGTGGCGCAATCCGCAAGGGCTTTTTTCCTGGGACAACATCGCCCGCCTTGAGTTCACCCGTGAAAACGAAAAAGCGCTGCTTGACTGCGATATGTGGTTTGATGATATAGAGATAACGAAATAGAGCTGCTTGAAAGAAGGCTTTATCGGAAACTTTCCCGTGAGAGGGGTATTCCGATTCTGACTCCGTCCCCGCCCAGGTATTCCCGTAATTCACCTTCGATGAGAAATTGCACGCTGTCCACGGTCGGAAAGGCCGTGGCGGTGTAGACAATCTGGGCAAGCTGCCCCAAATAGCCTTCAACCCCGTACCGGTTGTACTCAAACTCCTCGCTGAAACTTAACGTGGCCACGCGGTTCACGATTGAGGCGGAGAGCAGTTTGGTTCCTTCCGGGATAAGGCTCACGAAGCCTTTTTCCAGGTCTGTAATACTTGGGCCAGTCAGCAGGGCTTGAACCGCAGAAGTAAGAGGGGAGTTGGTTTTGGACAGGCCGCGCCGTACTTCTTTGCGGGAAATCAGACCATCCCGGTCAATTTGAATAAACCACAGGCCGGTTCCTCCGGTCAATTCCTGAGCCTGGGCAGACATTTCAGTTTCCACTGGTACGTCTGTTTCAGAATATTGCTCCACCGGCAGACTTTCCACAGTACCAGCGCCGCCGCTTCCGGGTGATATGATTGTAATTGGCGGCTCCGTGCCGTTCGTCTTTTTGTTTTGGACAGGTTTTTCAAATTTGCTCACAAATGTTGGTTCTTTGCCGAATACTTTGGTAAAAAATTCGGTTTCCTGTAATACTCCGAGAATTTCGTTCTGTTTAATCACAAAGAGCAGGAGCAGCCCCATCAGGCCCAAGACCCAGACTGCCACAGCTATGCTCGTTTTCTCTGACTTTTTTTTCGTACTCATGGTTCACCTTACTAATCGGCGGAACATGCGGTTTTATTGAGGGGTGTCTGCGCTGATTTTCGGAACATTCCTGCTTAACTCCGCGCTTCCATAGCTTGAGCCTTTTGAGACGCTTCATAAAATCCACGACTGACTAGCAGGGGCGTCAGAACCGCTATTTTCCGCAGCCCGTTTTTGCCTCCCCGGGCAGCCCAGGCAAGTTCGAGCCGGTTCCAGCATTCAAATACGCCGGGAATAAACCCGAAAAAAAGTGCGATGGCCTCAGCGATTCCCTTAAACGGCGCTACCGCCGCAATACCATGGCGTAAAGCTATGGGCGAAGTGGTGCGGAAAAAAAGAGACGAAACCTGGGTCAACGTCCACAAATGGGCAAAAGCGGTGAGGGACGCTGGTGTGGGAATAAGCACTGCGCTCAGCAAAGACGCCCACCCGGTAATCCCCGCGAAATCGGTGCCGGAAACCTTGAGCCAGTTGGACAGCAGAGCGCTCAGGTACAAAAATTCCCCGTAAAAAACAACGGGCCGCAAATCCCGGCGCTGTTCCCGGAAGGAAAAACCACAAAGTCGTGTTCCAAGGCATACGAGCGGAACGCATTCAAGGGCAGCTTTCCAAGGCAGGAAAAAAATGCCGATGGACAAAAGAATCAGCAAAAGCAGTTTGAATATAGCGGGCATTTTGTGCAAAATGCTGTGTCCCATCTGATACTGAAACAGAAAACGACGGGAACTCACCGCCATATTAAATCCTTTTTCGCGGTATAGCTTCCCAGAGGATTTCTGATGCCCCATTGCTCCAGAGGAAGGGAGAGGGCATCAGCCGGGTCGCCGTCAAACACGACTTTTCCTGCCTGAAGAACCACAAACTGGTCCGCCAAACCAAGGCATTTCTCAAGCTCATGGGTCAAAATAATCAGAGTTTTCCCCTGGCCGTGAAGTTCCACAATCAGAGTATTCACCTGTTTGACCCCTTCGTAATCTAGATTTGCGTAGGGCTCGTCAAAAATGATTATTTCCACATCCATGGCCAGCACTCCTGCCACCGCGAGCCGCCGTTTTTCGCCCCCCGAAAGGCTCCGGGCGGGCATTTCCGCCTTGTGTAGCAACCCCACGGCCGCGAGGGCCGCGTCAGCGCGGCGAATAATTTCGGCTTTGGGCAGTTTCATATTTCCCGGGCCAAAGGCGGCATCCTCCCGAGGAGTTTCCCCCAGGATTTGGCTGTCCGCATCCTGAAACACCAGTCCCACCGGGTGTGAAGTCCGTATCAAACCTGATGTGGGCGTTTCCAAGGACGCGATAATCGACATGAGGAGGCTCTTCCCCGCGCCGTTCGCCCCGGCGATAACCAGGCGTTCTCCCCGGCTTACGGTCAGACAGACATCCTCCAATGCGGTCACCCAGCCAGGGACATCGGCTGAGGGAAACCGTTTGGAAACATGGGAAACTTCAACCGCGTTTTCCCGGTGAGTCATCGCTCTTGTATATCATCGCCAATATACCGCGCCGCTATGGGCCGGAGCTGAGCGGTAAGGGGAATAAGCAACGCCGCCTTGATGAGGTCGCCGGGGGCAAACGGGACGATTCCCATCATCACCGCCGCCAGAGGAGTAAGGGAATTGAGCCGCATCAAATGGAACGCGCCCAACACGTCGATAATTGCGAAACCCGCTAGGGCGGCTCCCATAATTTTGAGGTACTGCCAAAGGGAAGCCTTTTTTTCTGCGACCTTTGGCCTGCCTAAAATAAGACCCGTTGTCAGACTGCCAATAAAGTACCCCGCAAGATAGCCCCCCGTGGGTCCCGCCAAGACCGCAAATCCCCCGCGGCCGCCAGCAAATACCGGCAGCCCCAAAGCCCCCGCCACAATGAAAAGCCCCACTGCCGCCGCGCCCTGCACGCTGCCCAAAAGCGCCCCCGCCAGGATGACAAACATGTTTTGAAGCACAATCGGCACTCCCAGAATGCCCACAGGGATTGAAATAAAACAGGTGACCGCAATCAACGCCGCAAAAAATGCCGTAAATACCGAACGGTTCCGCAGTGTTTTTGATGCCGTGCCGGATTTTTGACTAGTTTCCATATTTGCTTACCTCTATATTGTAAACAAAAATTTAAAAAATGGTTTACAATACTCAAAAGAATAACGGGACGGGAATTTTTTGTCAAGAGAGCGGGCGGCTGTACCGATATTCTGATATATGAACTGGTTGGTAAAATTCACTGTTCTTTGTCAATTTTTGCTGATGCCTGCTGTCTATGGCGTTATTATGGAAGATTCTTACGACCTGAGCGCTTTGATTGCGGAAATCAATAGCGTACGTGCGCCGGTCGTGAAAGGCAGCCATTTGATTTTTACTGCTGACGCGAAACCTCGGTTTGTGGGAATCACCTTTGACTTTGAAAATTTTAAGACTATCCACAGTTTGCGGCGGATTGATACCTATGATATGGATTACAAAGTGGTGAATGCCCTCTATTTTTATGTGCTTGATATACCGGAAAATCTTACTACAGTTTCCTATAAATTGGTTGTTGACGGCCTATGGACGATAGACCCTGTCAACCCAAACACAAAATACGACAGGACTGCGGGAATGCTTTCAACGGTAAAAATTCCACAGACTGGCGCTCAGGGGAGCGCCGCAAGATATGGTACTGCCCGATTTGTATATTACGGAGAGCCTGGTGTTCATGTCCGTCTGAACGGCAGCTTTACCAATTGGGACCCCTATATTTACGAACTCCGGGAAACAGCTCCCGGTGTCTATGAATTGGAACTCCCGCTTCTTAAGGGGACATACTACTACTATTTTGTCCGGGGACTCAGCGAGCTTACTGACCCGACTAACCCCAGCCGTATACATTCACCGGATGGCCGCAGCGCTTCAGTGCTGAAAGTTGACTAACAACCCCTAAACATAGTATTCTATACCGGATGAGAGTAATACCTGATTTTCCCCATTTTGAACCGATTGATTTAGCAATGGGAGAGGAGATTTGTGATTTTTGTCTCGGTTTACCCGATGGCGCCTGTGAATTTCCCTTTGCCGCCATGTATCTGCTCAGAAACAAATATCAAACCCAGATTTCACGGTTAGTCCCTGATGCCTATGCCCTCAGCGGGGTGGAAAAACGGCTTGAAAAGATAACCGGACAGAGCGTTTTTTTTCAGTTTTTAAGCCGCCGGCTGCCTGAACAACAGGAACTTGAGGGATTATTTTCCCAATTCCCGGTTTGGAAGTCCCTTCCGGCATCGGTTCATAAGCAGATAGGAGAAAATCTCTCTTCCCGGGGTTTTCAAACTCTGGAAGACCGGGATAATTTTGATTACCTGTATTTGCGGAGTGACCTGGCGGAACTGCACGGAAAAAAATTCCATAAAAAGAAAAATCTGGTGAACGCATTTTTGGCTTCTTACCGCGCGGAGGCCAAGCCTCTTGCGCCGGCCCTCGTGAAAGACGCTTTGTCAGTACTTGACTGCTGGCAGGACTGGCATTCCGGGAAAGAAAAAACCGATTATGGAGAATGCAAAGAAGCCCTGGAACACATGGAACTCCTGGGGCTTGATGGCGTCCTGGTATATGTGGATGACAAACCCACGGGCTTTTCTTTGGGCGAGAAAATCGCCGGAGGAACCATGTACTGTACCCACTTTGAAAAGGGAATAGAGGGGGTCAAGGGCATTTATCAGTTTGTCAATCAGGAAGCGGCAAAACAGCTTCCTGAAACAGTCGTCTATATCAATCGCGAACAGGACGTCGGTGACGAAGGACTCCGGCAGGCGAAAATGACCTACCGGCCCAGCGGTTTTGTGGAAAAGTATCTTGCCTGGAGGCAAAAATGAAATTTACCAGTACCAGAGATAAAAACCGGCGTGTGGGTTTTTCCACCGCCATTACCAGTTGTATGCCCCCGGATGGGGGGCTGTATGCTCCCGCAGGCGAAGAAAATCTGCGAAACTGGATATTGTACTTAAACGATAAAACCTCGTTTCAATCCATAGCAGCCACTTTGACATCGGCGCTGATTTGGGATGAATTCAGCCCTATCATCAGCGAGGCAATCGCGGTCAAGGCATTCCCGTTTTCACCGGTAGTCCGGCAGCTTGACAGTTCTCTGTATGTCCTTGAGCTGTTTCACGGCCCGACGGGGTTTCACAAAGATTTCGGGTTTTCCTATCTTTTTGCGTGTCTGGAATATGTACTGCTCATGAAAGGGGAAAAAGCGGTGGTGGCAGCAGTATGTACCGGCGCTGATTCTACGAGCATCGCTCATGCCCTCAAAGATAAAAAACACCTTACCGCGCTCCTGCTTTTTCCCGAAGGGGAAACGAAGGGGTTTGACGAATCTGATTGTGTGTGGAAAGGGGGCAATTTGCTGCCTCTTGAAGTTAAGGGTTCCCTGGATGATTGTTACCGTCTGGTGAAGGAGCTTTTTTCCCGCCGGGACTATGTGGAAAAATATGGATTGACTGTAGCGAATACGGCGAATATTGGGCGGCTGCTTCCCCAGACGTTTTTCTATATGTATGCTTTTTCCCGGCTTAAAAGCAATGTCTGCGGGCCAATTTACTACGCTCTTGAAGCTGAAAACTACGGAGATCTTGCTTCTGGTCTGTATGGCTGGCGGTTTTCTCTCCCGGTTCACGGTTTTATTACCAACTGCACCTCCGATTTAACCGTGGATGGTTCTAACCGTGCGGAAGTCACGGATGCGATGATTCCTCTGACTGAACGGGCGGTGGCAAATCCGGCCCATCCGTCGAATCTGGAACGGTTGGAAGATATTTTTATTGCCAATCCCGCGGTAATGAAAGGGCTGGTATTCCCTGCCAAAGTAACCGCCGAAGATATCGAAGGGGCCGCAAAGGAATTATTCATGAAATACGGTGAGTTCGTGGAACCCGGAGCGGCCTGTGCGTATGCGGCGGCGCAAAAATCCGGTGAACTTATCTATGCGGAAAATGGGGCAATCGTGCTGGTGGTTCGGGATCATCCCGCGCTTTTTGCGGACCAAATCCGGCTTTACTGCGGGGAAGAGCCGAAAATTCCCGAAAGGTTCGAAAAAAATAAATATCCTGTGGTTCCGCAGAAAAGCATTTTACCGCAATTAACGGAAATTATTGCGGTTCTTGACGGCATAAAATGAAAAAAATGGTAAAAACCACTTGAAAGTTTTATAAAATGAGTATATAATATACACCATAAAACAAGTGAACGAGGAGTTTTATATGAAAAAACTGATAGTGCCTATTTTGTTATTAGGGGCTGCGGTTTCAGCATTTGCGCAGATTAGCGATGAGGCATTTTTTCGGCTTTGCGCTACCGGTACGGTAGATAATGTACGGAATGCCGCTGCGGCGGGGGCAAATATTAACGCTTGGGGCGAAATCAAAGATGCAGATGGTTTCACCAGTTACTACACCTGCCTGATGATCGCGTGTAAAAATGAAAACGTCGAAGTTGTAGACTTTTTGCTCGACAATGGAGCCAAGCCGAATCCTCATAGCCGGGAATATCCCATGCACTATGTGGTAAACTGGGAACGGAGCGACCGGGCGACAGTCAAGCGGATGATCCAGAAACTTCACATGAGGGGTGCGGATATTGATGCCCGTACTACCAACGGTCTTACTTCGCTTTTGATGTGCGCCGCTGACCCCGCTAAAGAAGATTTGGGGCTGCTCTTAATTGAGTTGGGCGCAGGGGTTAATGTTCGGGACGGTGAAGCAAACACGCCGCTCATGGTTGCCCTGACAAGCGGTATCAACAATTCTATCCAGCATCAGCTTATTGATAAATTGATTAGCCTGAGCGCAAATACAAACGCAAAAAATTTGCTGGGTGACAGAGCCTATACCATTTTGAAAAAATACGACAAAAAAAAGAGCAACGAGATAACCTATTATTCATGGTATTGGAAAATACAGGATGATTACTACAACGCGAATAACTAGTTTGGTTGATATAAAAAAAACGGCTCGCAAGAGTCGTTTTTTTTATTCTGTGCCTTCCCGCAAAATGACCAGATAATTCTCGTACGCAAAGGTGCGGTTCCGGGCGGTTTCTTCTGCCGCACGCACAAAAAAGAGAATCCATATTAGCCTCGTAATAAGACCCTTATCAGCCTCGTAATAAGACCCTTATCAGCCTCGTAATAAGACCCTTATTAGCCTCGTAATAAGACCCTTATCAGCCTCGTAATAAACGCTGTATCTACTGCTATGCCAACCGCCGGTCGCCCAAGTAGAGGGCTCCTTCCTCTTTTTTTTGCAAATGTGCTATACTCCCGCCCATGCAGTCAATCGAAACTCAGACCGGAAGCCTTCATTCCGGCATTGCCACCTTGAAAGATTTGGAGAACTTTGCCGTCTCCCTGGACTTGCGCCGGTGCGGCAAATGTAACAACAACTGCCTGCTTACCATAAACAC
>JAITOJ010000013.1 GCA_031290005.1 Treponema sp.
GCTGCCCTGGCGCTGCTCACCGACATGGTAAAAAAAGGCGGCGTCATGGCATCCGCCAACGTGGGCGGCCTTTCCGGGGCGTTTATCCCCATATCCGAAGACGAAGGCATGGTGCGGGCAGTGCAAAAAGGCTCTATCACTCTGGAAAAGCTGGAAGCCATGACCTGCGTATGTTCCGTGGGACTGGACATGATTGCCATTCCCGGGGACACCAGCGCGGAGACGATTGCGGGCATCATAGCCGATGAAATGGCTATCGGTATGGTGAACAATAAGACCACAGCGGTGCGGCTGATTCCCGCGCCGGGCAAACAGGCCGGGGACTGGGCAGAGTTCGGGGGGTTGCTGGGGGGCGCGCCGGTGATGCCGGTGAATCGTTTTTCCTGCGCGGACTTTATCAGCCGGGGCGGCAGAATCCCGCCGCCGATTCACAGTTTCAGGAACTGATATGCGCCGCTGTGCTCTGGTCTTTATGCTGACGCTCTGGGCCGTTTTTCAGTCCGCCGCCCAAAGCGCCGAACGTCCGGAACAGGTTATGAAAGCTCTGTCCCAGGCCTATCCGGGCAGGGTCAGTCAGGCGGTGCGCCGCAATGGGGACTGGGCAGTGCAGGTGTATGGCCAGTGGTTTTACTATGCCCAGGGCCGGCTGCTCCCGGAAGCCCTGCGCACCAAGGCGGAAGAGTATGACGGACAGCCCTTTTACAATTATTCCACGGGCATGCCCGTCTGGAAGGAGCCCACGGCGGAACAAAACGAGCGGTTCAGGAATATGTCCCAGCGGCGGCACGATAATCCGCCAAAACGTTCCCAGCATTTTTACGATGCCCTCTGGCGCGCAAGCACCCGGGACGAGTCCTACCGCAGACAAAAAAGCATTCATTTTCTGGGCCACACCATAATGGCGCATTACACGATTCTGGAAGAGCTTGCTCTGGTGGAGGAGCGGCTGCAGACAGAAGCACAGACCAATGCCCAGGTGCGCACCTGGGTTGCAAACCTGAAAAGCGCGTCAGCCTGGAGCTGGCGGAGCATCGCCGACACTGAAAGCCGGAGCTTCCACGCATACGGCGCGGCAATTGATTTGCAGGTGGCAAATCCGCAGGGGCTGGAAACCTACTGGCTCTGGACTCAGGCGAAAAATCCCAACTGGTGGGCAGTGCCCTATTCAAAGCGGCTGCATCCCCCGGCAGCGGTTATCAAAGCCTTTGAAGACTACGGGTTTATCTGGGGAGGCAAGTGGCCGTTATATGACACCATGCACTTTGAATACCGCCCGGAAATCCTGATTCTGAACGGTATGAAAATTACCCCCAGCATATAGCGTAATAGTAGACAATCCCGTTTTTTTTTGTTAGTATCTGAGGTGAATATTTGGTTGTGACCAAAAGGAGTTTTTGAAATGGACATTCGGAACAGACGTTTTGACGAAGACGACAAGAATGAGAGAAAATTGAAAGTGGATATGCCGGACCCGTTGATAGAAAAATTTATGAAAACCCGGCAGATTTTGCTTTCCGGTGAAGTGAACAAGGAATTGGCGGAAAAAATCGTCCGCCAACTGCTGATACTGGAAGCTGACTCCAAAGAACCGGTGCGGGTTTTTATCGACTCCCCCGGCGGAGATGTGGACGCGGGTTTTGCCATTTTTGACATGATTCGGTTTATCAACGCCCCGGTGTATGCCATCGGACTGGGGCTGGTTGCCAGCGCGGGGGCGCTGATTTTGCTTGCCTCCCCCCGAGAGCGCCGGATTGCCCTGCCCAACAGCCATTACCTGATTCATCAGCCCCTGAGCAGCATGAAGGGCGTGGCAACTGACATCGAAATTCACGCGTTGGAAATCGAGAAGCTCCGGGAAAAGCTGAACATCCTGATTGCGGAAGAAACCGGCAAGCCCGTGGATGTGGTCAAGCAGGACACTGACCGGGATTACTGGATGAACGCCGGGGAAGCGCTTGAGTACGGTCTGGTAAGCAAGATTGCGGCAACCCGTTCCGCATTGTAAACACGGGACAATTCCTTAAATGCAGTTTGAATTGACAGAAGAACTGGTCGATCAAATTATGTTCGCCATAGAAGACCAGAACGGGGAATATCTGGTGGATACCCAAGAGGGATTTGTTGCCACTCTTGATGAACTCGGTGATGTCCTCAATGAAGACACCGAAGGCCGCTATTGTGACCTTCCTGACTGGAACTCTGCCAACGGGTTTCAACTCATGGATCGGTTTGCGGCCCATATGCGAAACCTGGAAACCAGGGAAGCGCTCCGGCAGGCTTTGAGTTCAGGAAAAGGGGTGTTCAGGAAGTTCAAGGATGCCCTGAAGTCACACCCTGAAATTGAGGAACACTGGTTCGTCTTCAAAGACCGGGAGATGAGGCGGTACATCCTGAACTGGTACAACGGACTCAGGGAAGAATGGGGGCTGGAGGCAATCGGAGGCGAACCGGAGGACAGCGAAAGTCTGTTATACGATGATTTTGGCATCCGGCCTTATAATGCCGCTTCGGATTACTTTGAAATCGAAGCCCTGAACCGGGAGTTGTGCGGGGAGTTTGACTCTGCTCTGCCCGGCGAGCAAGGGGCGGCGGCCGCTGACTTGTGGCGGCATATTGCCGGATACGGCGGGGCTGACGCGCTGCTGACCCTGACGGCGTATAACGCGGCAGAGGAGTTTGCGGGGTATATTTCCGCGGTTCCCAGCCCCGCTGACGCGGTCTCTACGGCGGCCATAACTGGCTTTGTGGTAAAGCGGGCCTACCGGGGTTTGGGAATCGGCAAGGAGTTGATGGGCAAATGCCTTGAGGCGCTTCGGGAACGGAATATACGCTGGGTGTTTCTGGTGAATCCCTTTACACCGAAAACACTGACGCATTTTTTGCTCCGGTGCGGGTTTGAGAAAAAAAATTTCGCCTTTGTGCTTGACTTGATTAAAGACAAGACGAAAAGTGAAAAAAATAACAATTGATTTGAAGGAGTTGGAAATGGCGTATTACAGACGATTTGACGGCAATGCGGGCAGTGGATTCAGCGATGAGGATTTTGTTCATTTTGTCCGGGATGTGGCGGATAAAATCCGGGCCGGAGAAGATGCGGCGGAAATTATCCGGTTCAAAAAGTTGTTCAAAAAGAACGTACCTCTGGGTATGCGGAGCAGCGCTGCCGCATTAATCACAAAGCTGATGCTGGAACGGAATAACGGCCGGTTTTCCCACAGTCCGGGACAATTTAGTAACGGCAGGGAGTCCCGCCGTCCCTTTTATTCCACCATTGACAGCGCCGACTCGGTAATCGTATACATCGGCATTGGCAAAAACCGGCAGGTGTTTACCAGAGATATTTTGACTCTTCTTATCCAGATTGGCGGAGTGGCCCGTGACCGTATCGGTGACATTCGAGGGCTGGACAGCTATTCTTTTGTCCAGCTTTACGCGGAAGACGCGGAACAGGTTATCCGCCGTCTGAACGGCTATAATTTTCGTGGCAAAATCCTTTCGGTGAGCCTTTCCCGGAAAGCAACCGATGAAATGGATGCGCCGCCCCAGAGAGCGGCCCTTCTGGACGAGGAAGAACCCCTGCCTGATCCTGATGTAGTCAAACCGGAGTTCCCTACGTATGGATGACTTCCTCGTTATGTACGGCTCAAGGTAGTCCCCACGGGTGTCGATCCTACACCCCCGGGAGTGTCGACCCTACACCCCCGGGAGTGTCGACCCTACACCCCCACGAGTGTCGATCCTACACCCCCACGAGTGTCGATCCTACACCCCCGGGAGTGTCGATCCTACACCCCCACGGGTGTTGACCCTTCAACAGCGGGAATGTCCCCAGACTGGGTGAAGGTTCCTACGGTCAGGTCGTGGCTCCAAATCACCCGGATATCCTTCAGCAGTGAACTGCCGGTAAATCCTCGGAACACGCCTGCTCATGGATGTGAGAATCTCGTAGGGAATCGTCCCTATCAGTTCGCCCAGAGCGCCGGCGTCAAAAATCGCCCCCCGGCATTTTGCGCCAAAGACCGTGGCCTTGTCTCCCACTGCCGCGTCCGGGGCCGCAGTCAAGTCTATCATGCACTGGTCCATGCAGATTGTACCCCGCACCGGACAGTGTTTGTCCCCCACGGCGACTACAAAGCCCGTTAAGGACAGTCTCCGGCGCAGTCCGTCGGCGTAACCAATAGGGAGGGTAGCAATCCGGGCTGAGGCCGCGCTTGTCCACCGTCTGCCGTAAGACACAGAAGTTCCCAGCGGGATGTCTTTGACCGCGGTAATTTGGGTGACCACATCCATCACCGGCTCAAGATTGACGGGGTGTTTTTCCGCCAGCACGGGCGCGCCCTTCCGGTAATCACCGGGATAGCAGCCGTATACCATAATGCCCGGACGCACCATGTCCAGATGCGTTTCGGGGTACCGCAGGGTTGCGCTGGAATTGGCGCAGTGGCAAATACCCGGATCGACCCCCTCTCGTTTGACAGCGGCGACAGCAGCGGTAAAACGGCGGAACTGCTCGTGGGTAAAGACTTCGTCGTTGTTTTCAAGGGAATCGGAAACCGCGAAATGGGTGGCCATGCCGCCGAGTTTCAGGTGTTTACACTGGACAATAAGCCGGGCAAGGCTTGCCGCGTCTTCGGGCCGGCAGCCGACCCGGCTCATGCCGGTATCCACTTTCAAGTGCACTGTGGCGGTCTTGCCCCGCCTGGCCGCTTCTTCCTCAAGCAGACGGATACAGAACGGCTCGAACACAAAAGGCGTCAGGTTCCGGGATACCACTTCGGAAATTTCATCCCCCAGGGGCGAACTGAACAGCAGCACCGGCGCAATAATGCCCGCATCCCGGAGTTCCACGCCTTCAGACACAGTGGCAATTCCCAGACAATCCGCGCCGCTTTCCAGGGCTTTCCGACTGCACTGCACTGCCCCGTGCCCATACGCGTCCGCCTTGACCGGAACACACAGCCTGGTCTGCCGGGAAAGCAGCTTTTTTATTTCAGCAATATTGTGTTCCAGGGACGAAAGATGAATAATCGCTTTGGTGGGCCGCATACCGGCTATCTCCTCCTACTGTCCGATATACTATCCAATACCACCCTGTCCCCCGCCGCAATCCCGTTGCCGCCAAACCATCCCTGGGGCACTTCCAGAGCATAGCGGACAGACCCGGCGCTATTGACGCTGGACAGGCTGAAAGGCGTCATATCGTGGATTTCCCGAATTACTCCCGAGGAGTCAATATAGGCGATGGAAAGCGCCGCAGGGGTGTTTTTCATCCAGAAACTCAATGGCTGGTCCTGGTCAAACACAAAAAGCATCCCCGTGCCTGCCGGAATGTGTTTGCGTTCCATAAAGCCCCGGCTTCGTTCTTCCGGGGTGCGGGCGATTTCCACCCGGAGAGCAACGGCGGAACCGTCTTTGCGGATAACCGGCAAATCTGTTTTTGCCAATTCCGCTTTTCCGCAGGCAAGGGCAAAAAGCAAAAACACGGGCATAAAAAACAATTTTCGCATGGTTATAATCCTTCCAGAAAGCGGTCCCGCAGGTATTCAGCGCCGGATTTCTCCACTGCCGCGGCGTTCAAAAGCTGCTGAAACACCGGGGCATCCACATAGCGCAGAGTCAAAGGGCGTTCAAGACTCATGAGTACTGTTTCGTTTTCCCAAACTGTTTTTTCCGGGGACAGGGATTTGGGGTCGCCATACTTGCCGCGCAGGGTGGTAAAAATCGAATAATGGTCAGCTTTAGCCGGATTCAGGGCCAAGGTGATGATGTACAGCTTGTCCTCGTAAAAATGAAACCAGCAGCGCTCAAATACGGAATCCCGGAGTCCGGCAGTTTCTATGAGCGTCCGGTTCGGGCTTTCAATCAGAGAGACGTCGGCTTCGCCTTTGTAGCCGTAAGCGGGATTTTCCACAAGGACGGTTTGCGTCTCCGCAAAGGTCATGCCCAATTTTATATCGCTGCCGTACCCGACGGGAAGTGCGGCGGTTTCCGACGCGTCAGCCGGTTCTTCCTGGGCAGCACAAATCCCAGAGACCGTGAAAACAAGCAGAATTACCAGAACCTTCAGAACAGATGCAGTCATTACGAAAAATCCTTATTATAGATATGCTAACAGCGCGGCGGTTTTTTGTCAACAAATCTTAAATTGCCAGCCATTATCACTTGGCCCCCCTCTTGTCTCTTTCTGCAAAATGTGATATAGTACATTCGTTCCTTCCCTTGTGTAGGGTGCTGGAACCTCCTTTTTAGACCTGCGGGGACCTCCAAGCCTGTTTGCTACCCCGCAGGTCTTCTTTTTATTTCCCTTGGCAATTACGAATCAGTAGTAGGATAAAAACAAAACATTATTATTGACAAGTGACTTTTTTTCAGTTTATACTGGGGAAAGTAATTTTTTACTAACATTTTATTTTGTGGAGGAATTGAAAGATGAGTATTTGTAAAAAACTGGTTCTTGTGGCACTGGCGTCCCTTGCCGTATTCGCGGCAGGGTGCAAGAAAAAAGAAGCTGCCGCGGGCAGCGGCAATCAGATTGAACTGCGGGTGTTGAACTACATGGAATTGACCGCGCCGAACGCGGCAACGGAACGTGAACGTGTCTGGGGCGCTTTTGAAAAAGCAAATCCGGATATCAAAATTGTCCGGGAAGACCTGTACAACGACCCCTTCCATCAGAAAGTGGAAGCCTATGCCGCCGCGGGTCGGCTTCCGGATGTGCTCTATGTGTGGCCGTCAGGACGCTCCACCACCCTGCATACCCAAAAACTGTTGAAAGATTTGCTCCCGCTTTTGGAAAAAGACGGACTTACTTCACTGTATACCGCCGCCGCGCTTGACCCGGCGGCTCAGGGCGGCGGCTATATTGCCATGCTTCCCCGGGCCATCACTTCAAGCCATGCTTTCTATGTGAATACCGAAGTGCTGACCGCCGCGGGACTCACCCCCGCGAAGACCTATGCGGAACTCAAGGCCCAGGTTCCAGTGCTCAAAGCAAAGGGCATTGAAACGGTCATTATGGATAACGAGAGCGACTGGGTGATGCAGTCCTGCCTGTTCTCCGCCATTGCGGGACGTTTCGGCGGCGAGGGCTGGGAAAAGATAATCCTTTCCGGCCAGGCCAAATTCACTGACCCCGATTTTGTGAACGCCCTGCAATTTATCGACACCCTGTATAAAGACGGTGTTCTCAACCGCACATCCCTGACCGCCGCGTATGGCGACGGTATCGGAAAGTTTTCCAATAATCAGGGCGCGTATTTAATCGACGGCGACTGGCGTATCGGCATGTTTATCACCGATAAGTCAACCGGCCAGGCGGTTATTTCCCCGGAACGGCAGAACAATTTTCTGATGACCATTTTCCCGGACATTGAAGGAGAAAAACTTCACCAGTCCACTTCCACCGTCCTTGGTACAGGCTGGGCCATGAGCGCGGCCATTCCCTCGGGTTCCGCTAAAGAAGAAGCGGCCTGGCGGCTTATCAAATGGCTGTCCGGCACAGAAGTGCAGACCTATATGCTGGAAACCGGTGGCATCGCCACCCCCACGGTGACGAACATCGATATATCGAGCCTGAATCTTGAGCCCCTCCAGATTGCGGCCAGCAACTTCGGCTCTCAGTACGAAGCGGGCACCGTGGTTATTGACGGCGCGTTTGAGGGCGAGGTGCACGTGCCTATCAATGTGGGCTTGCAGGAAATCGGCATGGGCGACAAGACGCCCCAGCAGGTTGCCGAAACAATACAACGGGCCTTTGAAAACTGGAAGGCGAAACAATAAGCTTATAAAGGAGAGGTTGACCTTCCGGTCAGCCTCTTCGTAAAGGAGGAGGCGATGACAGCGGATTTAACGTCAAAAAAAGAACAGCGTTTTTCTTACTTTATTCTGATTTTGCCGGCGGTTATTATCTATGTCGCCGTTGTCGCTTTCCCGACCGTGTTTTCGGTGCTTTTGAGCCTGAGCAATTACAATGGCGGGAAAATCTTTGGCAATTCAAAATTAAAGCTCGTGGGCCTTGCAAGCTATGTCGAGATTTTTACCAACCCCAGCGGTTATTTCTGGATTGCCTTAAAGAACAATATGTACATCGTGCTGATGTCCGTGTTCGGGCAGATTCCCCTGGGGTTCGCCCTGGCGTATATCCTGTCCCGTAAATTGGTGCGGGGGACTGATTTTTTTCAAACCGTTATTTATCTGCCCAACGTGATTTCTTCGGTTATTATCGGTATTTTGTTCAAGACCTTCTTTTTGAATCAGAACAGCGTGTACACCGAAATCGTCAAGCTGTTTAATCCTGCCGCGGAGTTCGGCTTGAACAAACATCCCATGGGGCCGGTGCTCATCGTCATGCTCTGGATGTACACCGGTATGTATGTGATTATCTTTCTGGCGAACATTCAGCGTATCGACACATCGATTATCGAGTCCGCAAAAATCGACGGCGCCAGCGAGTTTCAGGTGCTCTGGCATATCATCCTTCCCGCGCTTTCCGGGGTCATCGTGACCTGCGCGATTCTGGCAATTTCCGGGTCGCTCAAGTCCTTTGACCTGCTCTACGTGATGACCCAGGGCGGGCCCGCGAACCGCACCAGCGTCCTGTCGCTCTATATGTATATGACGGCTTTCCGGGGAGCGCCGAATTATCCCTTGGCAAACGCGATTTCTACGGTGATGGTGCTTATCAGTTTCATGCTGATTGCCCTGACCAAGGCAGTGGAAAAACGCTACGGCGGAAAGGAGTAGACTATGGCAGATGTGCGGAAAGGCCCGGTTTGGGCAAAGATTATTATTTACCTGGTAATGGGGGTTTTTACGGTTCTGGCGATTTATCCCCTGATGTGGCTGGTCATTCAGTCCTTCAAGACCACTCAGGAATACATGACTTCCAGCAAGTTGGCGCTGCCGAAGCTCTGGTTTCCCGGCAACTACCCTTACGCCTGGAAAATGGCAAAACTGGGAACCCTGTTGCTCAACAGCATTTTTTACACCGTCATAACAGTGCTTTCCGTGATTGTGCTGGGGTCAATGGCGGGATTCGCTTTTGCAAAAATCAAAAGCAAGGCCACCCCAGCCCTGCACGGCATGTTTATCATCGGGATTTTGCTGACCCTGCAATCCATCATGGTGCCCCTGTTCCTGATGGTGAACGCTGTGGGTCTGTATAATACGCGAGTGGGAGTGCTGATTCCCTATATCGGCCTGGGGCTGCCCATGGCGGTGTATCTGGCGACGGAGTTTATTAAAAGCATTCCAGACGCACTGGTGGAGTCAGCGCGGATTGACGGGGCAAAGTACCTGCAAATTTTTGCCGGCATTGTGCTTCCCATGATTGCCCCGGTGGCAATGACCATCGGCATTCTCACCTTTACGGGCACCTGGAACGAGTTTATGCTTATCAACATTCTGGCTTCCAGCGACAGCATAAAATCCCTGCCTGTGGGTATCAACCGGTTCGCCGGGGCGCTGGCTTCGGATTACGGCAAGCAATTCTCCGCCCTGGTGATGGGCATGATTCCCATGGTATTGTTCTATCTGGTGTTCCGCAAGCAGATTACCAAGGGCGTTGCCGCGGGCGCGGTAAAAGGATAAGGGTTACGGTATGCGGTACGGTCATTTTGATAACGACAAACGGGAATACGTCTTTGACCGGGTGGACACGCCCATGAGCTGGACGAACTATCTGGGCACGGAGCGCATGGTTGGCGTGTTCAACCAAACCGCCGGGGGCTATCTGTTTTTCAAGAGCGCCGAGCGCCACCGCATCACCCGGTTCCGGGCGAACAGCATACCCCTGGACCGGAGCGGCCAGTATGTGTATCTGCGGGACGAGGAAACCGGCGACTTCTGGTCCGTGAGCTGGCAGCCTGTGGCAAAGCCCGTGGAGCACTACCGGGCGCGGCACGGCCTTTCGTATATCGTGTATTCCTGCGAATACGGCGGAATTTACGCTGAGCAGACGCTGTTTATCCCCCGCGGGGAAGACGTGGAACTCTGGGACGTCCGCCTGGAAAACCGGAGCGGCAGAGACCGCAAAATCGGGGTCTATTCCTACGCGGAATTGAGCTACCACCAAATTGACAGCGACAATAAAAATTTTCAGTCTTCGCTATACTGCGCCGGCGCTGAGTACGCGGAGGGCGTCATTGAGCAAGACCTGCACTACGACGAAAACGGCTGGCAATACTTTACCGCGGATTTTGACGCTGACGGCGTGTGTGTTGACCGGGACGCGTTCATCGGAACGTGGAACACCGAGGCAAACCCGGAGCTGCTCGCCAGCGGCGCGAAAGGCACGGTTGCTTCCGTTATCGGGGGCAATCAGAGCGCGGTGCTGTATAAGAGTGTTTCTCTGGGGCCTGGGGAAAAGCGCCGGTTGTGCTTTATGCTGGGAGAAGGCCGCCGCGCCGAAGGGCAGCGAGTGCGCACAAAGTTCAGCACGAGTGAAGCGCGGGACGCGGCGTTCACGGAACTGCGGCGCTATTGGGACGCCAAATGCGCCTCCCAGCAAGTGAACACCCCCAACGCGGACATGAACACCTTGCTCAACACTTGGACGCTCTATCAGAGTGAAATCAACGTGCTGTTTTCGCGGTTTGCCAGTTTTATCGAGGTGGGGGGCCGTACGGGTCTGGGCTACCGGGACACGTCCCAGGATGCCATGTGCGTGATACACAGCAATCCCGAAAAATGCCGTTCCCGCCTGGTGGAGCTTTTGAAAGCCCTGACGAGCGAAGGCTACGGCCTGCATTTGTTTGAACCGGAATGGTTTGAACCCCAACAGGAATCGGGCTACCGCAATCCCACTATCGCCCATATCCCTGAAGTGAAGTCCCTGATACACAGCGCGGAGAATGCGTGCAGTGACGATGCCCTCTGGCTAGTGGCATCCGTGGTGGAATATATCCGAGAAACCGGGGACACCGCTTTTGCGGATATGACCCTGCCCTATGCGGACACAAACACGGCTTCTGGAATGACTGCCGTGCCCGGCACGGTATATGAACACTTAAAACGCATCCTTGGTTTTTCCGGGCGTATGGTTGGCGCTCATGGTATCTGCCTGGGCCTCAGGGCGGACTGGAACGACTGTCTGAATCTGGGGGGTGGCGAAAGCGCCCTAGTGAGCTGCCTGTATCTCTGGGCGCTGGATAACTTCGTGCAGCTTGCGGAAGCCCTGGGCCGCACGGAAGACGCGGCGCAGTATAAAGCGGAACACAAAAAAGTGCTGGAAGTGTGCCAAAAGCAGCTTTGGGACGGCCAGTGGTTCCTGCGGGGCTTCACCCAAAAAGGCCGGCCCATCGGCACCGACGCGGACACGGAAGGCAAGGTTCACCTGGAAAGCAACGCCTGGGCGGTTATCACCGGAGTGGGCGGGCTGGAATGGGGCAGAACGGCTATGGATTCGGTGCTGGAATATCTGGGAACCCCCTACGGCCTCATGCTCAATGCCCCGGCTTATACCCAAATCGACGACAACGTGGGCTTTGTGACCCGCGTGTATCCGGGCTTGAAAGAAAACGGCGCAGTGTTCAGCCATCCAAACCCCTGGGCGTGGGTGGCGGAATGCAAACTGGGGCGCGGAAACCGGGCAATGGAGCTGTACAATATGCTCTGCCCCGCCCGGCAAAACGACCTCATCGAAAAGCGCAAGGCGGAACCTTATAGCTATTGCCAATTCATCACCGGCAAAGACCACCCCGCTTTTGGGGAGGCGCACCATCCTTTTATGACCGGTTCCGGCGGATGGAGCTACTTTGCCGCCACCCACTACATTTTGGGCATCCGGCCCGATTTTAACGGCCTCATCGTTGACCCGTGCATTCCCGCGGAATGGGACGGGTTTACGGCAGACAGACAGTTTCGCGGTGCGGAATATCACATCGAGGTACGAAACCCCGGTCACGTCTGTAAGGGCATAGTGGAAATTCTGGTCAATGGCCGTAAAATTGATTCTATCCCGTTATTGAAAGCAGGAGAGCTTTGTAGCGTACAAGTAACCCTGGGATGATTTTGCACGGTTACCGCAGGGTTTCATATTCTTCAACGAACCACAGGTAAATGGCATCTGACCGGGCGGAAAAGGAGTTGCGCAGTTTTCGTTCGATTCCGGGCACAGCAAAAAAGTCAACGCCGGTTAAGCCGTACACCAGAAGATAGTCTCCCAAATCCTGAATAATGACCGAAATCCGCAGATTGCCCGGTTTGACCAGCCGAAAAATGCCGTATTTTATCAAGTCGATGTTTTCCGACAAGAACGCCGCTTCTGTTTTCAGATTGCGGTAGCGTACCAGGTACGCGAATTCGCCGAACGTCAAATCCTTCTGAATCACCGTAATGGCCAGCCCGTCGGTAGTATCGGTCACCGGGTCAGGAATACGGTTGCGGCTTTCCGCATTATCCACTGTATAGGACTTTTCGTAGAGGGTGCGCATCCGTCTTCTGCTGGGAGAAAAATATTCCGTGTTTTCCAGATGAGACACACTGCGGAGAATCCGGGTAATGATCGGCATATCCGCGCCAGGTTCGCGGCAACGGTATTCCGGCTTGGCATAGAGATACAGGGACTCGCAAAAAAAGGGAAACAGCTCTGTTTCACCATTTTCTTCCAGGCGGCTCAAAAACGACACCGCCACGCTGCCCAGAGCGTTTCTCGGAACCAGAGACAGGACAGCATCTTTCTCCCGGTAGGTACTTTGCTGAATGGTACCCTCCGTAAGCAGAGCGGTAACAGCTTCTGGGGAAATCAGAGACTCCAGCCGTGTCTGTATAGTTTCCTGGGCGCATAACCCGGCGGAAAGCCCCAAAAGCAGTCCCAGAGAACACAGACATATTTTTTGTTTATTCATAGACTCAACTCATACATCAACACTGACGCCGCTTGCGCCACATTCAGGCTGTCGATATTGTTTTCCGGCGCTGGAGAGGGTATCGCCGCCAAAATGTCGCAGTGCCGTCGCACAGAAAAAGACAAGCCGTCTTCCTCGTTGCCTAAAATCAGGATAAAGGAATTGTCCGCAATTTCCTTCCGCGCCTCCCGCACCGGCACAACGCCGCGCGCGTCCGAGCCGACCCGCACAAACCAGCGCCGTGCCCCTTCCAAAAATGCCGTTGCGGACAGCACCGTATACACCGACACTTGCTCCATGCCGCCTTCCGCCACCCGGTAGGCGCTGGTGGTAATCATGGCCTGCTGTTCGTCTTCGGGGATAACGATGCGGGAAAAGCCAAAAAAGGCGGCGCTCCGCACAATGGCCCCAAAATTATTCGCGTTGCCGATACGGTCAAGGAACAGCGCCTTTTCTTTCTGCGCCGCCCAGGCAGAAAGTTCCGCCCCGGTCACCGCGCCAAGTTCCGGGGCCTCAATCATGGCCACCGCTCCCTGATGATGGATACTGCCGCACAGCTTTTGTAGTTCCTCCGGGGAAGCCACCTGATTATAGGGAATTTTCCGCTGGGAAAGCGTCCGGCACAGATTGCCAAAAGCCGGGGCGCGGTCAGCAGTAAAATAGAGGCGGCTGATTTTTTCGATATGCTGTTCCAGAGCACGAACTGCCGCAAAACCGCAGACCGCCAATTCGTTGTTGCGTTTGTTTTTCATTCGAACGTTAGTTTGCGCTCACCAGTTCCACGTCAAATACGATAAAGGCATTGGGAGGAATCACGCCTCCCGCACCACTGGAACCATACGCCTGTTCCGGCGGCAAAACTATCGTTCGCTTTTCTCCCCTGGTCATATCCTGAATCATCAGGTCAAAACCGGGAATCATCTGCCGGGCGGCTGTCATAAACTGAATCGGCTCGTTGCGCTCATAGGAGCTGTCAAACACTGTTCCGTCCAGAAGATAGCCTTTATAATGAACGGTCGCTTGTTTATTGGCTCCGGCCTTTGCCCCTGTCCCCGGTTTGGTCATCAGGTAATAAATCCCTTCGGGGGATTTCAGTGCTCCAGCAAACTGCCGTTCGATAGCCGCTAGGCTGTCGGCCCGTTCCCTGGAAGCGGCTTCTTCCTCTGTCTTTTTTGCCGCACTTATACGCAGATCAAAATCCTTTTGTGCGGCGGAAAATTGCTTTGCCTCATTTCCCTGGCGGAGAATTTCGATTTTCTTAATCTCATCGCCCTGCTGAATGGTGTTCACCACATCCTGCCCTTTAATCACCTGTCCAAACACCGTGTGATGTCCGTCCAGCCAGGGAGTCGGCACATGAGTGATAAAAAACTGACTACCATTCGTTCCCGGGCCTGAATTCGCCATGGAAAGCATCCCCGGCTTGTCATGCTTGAGAGACGGCACAAACTCGTCCGGAAACTGATAGCCCGGCCCGCCGGAACCGTTGCCTTTGGGGTCGCCGCCCTGAACCATGAAGTCCGCGATAACCCGGTGAAATTTCAGACCGTCGTAAAAGTGTTTGCCTTTTGCGGCGTCCAGGGTTCCTTCCGCCAGCCCCACGAAATTTATCGCCGTGAGGGGGGTTTGCTGATAAAACAACTCAAGGACGATGTCGCCCCGGGTGGTTTGGATAATCGCAAAAACGCCGTCTTTGCCGGCGATTGCCTTTCTGTTTTCGTCCATTGGCGCGCATCCTCCGGTTGTTAATACAACCATACCAAAAAATAAAATCGCAAAAAACTGTTTCAGTTTCATAGTATCCTCCAAAATTGCCTAGCGCAGCTTGAGATTCATAATCGCCGCAACGCGATAGAAATCCAGCACCCGCGCCGGGTCATCAATATGCCGGTTCTGATAAAATAAATCATCGCTGTTGCTCTCCACAAACTTCCGCACAGTATTGAATTGAGTAATCAAAGCCACGCTGAATTTGGGAGTGACTGTGAAATTGCACAAAAGCGAAAGTGTCCACCGTGCCAAATTGTCTCCCCAAATATCCCCGTTTTCCGTGCCGTAGAGGTTCTTGCCCGTTTCAGCCATAAAGCCAACGGTATCCAAGAAAATCGGCATTTGATAGCCCAGCAAGAAGTTGCCATAATAGTTCCAGCCGTTCCGGTTTTCCCCAGCGTCATTCTCAAAGTACCAGGATTCCCCGGTTTCCGCCCGGCTGTACCCTGCGTAATTAACCTCGTGGTATGTACGGAACACCACGTGATTCCAGTCGCCGGGGACAATCGCTGCCATGTCGAACTGGAACACCCCGCCGCCCTTGACTTGCCACAAAACTCCGTCAAAGGGTGACGCGTCAATTTCGACGCCCCCGCTCTTGTTCGCTTTCTCCCTGTTAATACCGATACCGTAGATATCGCCGCCGAACAGGTTGATATTCCAGCCTGTGCCGACGCGCTCCCCCACAACCACCTGCAAAAACGCGATGGGCGTCCACACAATTTCGGTCACCTCGTTCAGGGAAATTGGCGAAATCTCCGCTTTCACCGACATACTGACATTGTTTCCCGCGGTCAGGGGATTTTCTCCCCGAAGAAAAGGAAACACAAAGCCCTGCGTCACCGCGAGCTTGGCTTCCGGAAGGGAAGACACGGTAAAACTCATATCTGTGGAAGACGTGATGCCTTCTTCCTCGGCCCACAACGGAAGGGAAGCGAACGCCAGCCCTGCTGCTAGAAAAAGCACGAATTTTTTTGTTTTCATGCCAATGACAGTATCATTCCCGCAGAATTTAATCAAGAGTTTGACTCTCTCCGGTCTTTCACAAAAATAAAAAATCTGATAGACTTGCATAAATCTTAATCTGGGAGCATAGTATGAAAAATATTAAGATGCAAAGGACTGTCTTGGCGATTGACGATGTGATGATGAATCTCAGTGCGTACAAAACAATTTTGCAGGATTACTATACTGTGTGTACAGCACAGTCCGACAAAGACGCGCTGGCTATTCTTGATAAAACCCAGGTAGATATTATTTTGTTGGATATTGAAATGCCTGAAATGTTGGGTATTGAGCTTTTCGGCATCCTTCAGAAAAATCCGGTGTGGCACAACATACCGGTCATCTTTATAACCGGCAGCGCGAGCCCGGATGCGGTAAGGCAGGCGGCCCTGATGGGAGCAAAAGAGTATCTGGTGAAACCAATCGCGGCAAATTTGTTGCTGGATAAAACAGAGAACGTGTTTCTTTCCTTAAAAGTCGACCCGGCAGTAGTGTTTCTGATTGAAAAACTGTATCAACTGGAAAAGGCCTGTAAAATATATGACCGTCCTGCCATTGAATCTGTGCTCCAGTCAATTGCGGCAGACCAGTATGTGTCTACCCTAACCATTGTCCTGCAAAGAGTAAACTATATGATTCGCAATAATGATTATCCCCAGGCGGCAAAAAAAGCCCGGGAACTTGCGGAATTTTTGAGACAGGATTAAGAATTGAATTCTTGCGCAGAAGGAGCGTTGGAATGAAAAAAATTGGCTGGACGGTGCTGTCTGCTATTGCCCTTATTGCCCTCTTTTTTCTGGCTTCCTGCGGCGTCCGTGCAAACCGCACGGTCAGCCCCCTGTTTGTTGATTTCTGCTCCCTTCCGGTCTATATTACCGAAGGGTTCGATATCCGCGATACCGCCCGGCCGCTGGATTTTTCATCCGGCGAATGGAAGACTACTTTTATCCCCCAGGAACCGAACCGGGTGGTGGTAAAGGATTTGGCCTTCAACGATACCCCCCGGAGAACCTTCCTTTCCCCGTTTGGGGAGCGCGACCGGGAATATACCTTTGTCATCCCCTTCACCATGTCCGTTACGGCAATGGAATACCTCAGATGGAACAGCGTTTCGCTGCCGGGAATATACCTGGCCGGAATCGGAGACAACTGGGAAATTTTCTTAAACGGAAATATGGTGCAATCCGAAATGCATCTGAATGAGAACAGACAGATTCAGTCCCACCGGAGTTACCGGTATGTATCCTTCCCGGTGACCAAGTCCCTGTTTATTGCGGGCCAGAATTATCTGGTTTTCAGGATTATCGGCGCTCCAAACTCCGCCAGCACCGGATTTTTCTATTCCGCCTCCTATTACCTTGACGAATACCGGAATATTACCAGAAACCAGGATGAAACCCTGGCTATTTTTCTCTGTAGTCTCTACCTGGTGGTGGGGGCCTACTATTTTCTCATATTTCTCTCCCGACGGCAGGACCGGCAGCATCTGTACTATGGCCTGTTTGCAATACTGGAGGGGATTTATTGTTTTGCCCGGACGAATGCGGTATACATCTCTTGTGCCAATACGGATATCCTGTACCGTATTGAATACTGCTCCATCTATCTGCTGGTCCCGCTGGCGAGCGCCTTTTTTGGATACCTGAATTACCGAAAAATGCTTTTGTCCACCCGAATTATACTGTGCGCTAATTTGGGGGCCGCCCTTTTCACGCTGTTGTTTCCCCTTCTTTTTATTGACGATATGCTCCGGCTGTGGCAGGTCATCATTATCCTGGAAACCAGCTACATTTTGGGATATGAAATACTATTTTTCTTTGTCAAAAACGGCCGCGCTCTCTGGAAAACAGGCAAAAAGGGTTATTCCCTGGCGCGGGTATACTGGAACGAACTTTCTACCACGGTACTGGGAAACCTTCTGATAGGCATTATTTTGCTGTCCATTACCATCGTTCTGGAGACCCTTGATTCCCTCCTCTTCCATTCGGGCCTGCCCCTCTCCCGGTATGGATTCTTTGTGTTCATCCTGGGGGGCGGCTTTATTTTGACCCGGAACTATGGAGACCTGTATAATCAGGTACAAAACGCCAACGTTATTTTGGAAACCACGGTTCGGGAACGAACCGCCGAATTGGAAAATCAAACCAAACTGGCTCTGGCGGCAAACCAGGCCAAGAGCGTCTTCCTGGCAACCATGAGCCACGAAATTCGCACTCCCATGAATGCCATTATCGGCATGAGTGAATTGACGCTGCAAAAAAAACTGGGCCGCACTATCCGGGACTATGTTTCCGCCATCCACCAGGCGGGACAAAACCTCATGGCTATTATCAATGATATTCTGGATTTTTCAAAAATTGAATCCGGCAAACTGGAAATTACCGCTTCCGAATATCAGTTCACTTCGCTTTTGAACGATTGTATCAGCATTATCCGGATGCGCCTTGGCGAAAAACCGGTTCTCTTTATCGCCAACATCGACAGCGCGCTGCCAGACCGGTATATCGGCGATGAAGTGCGGGTGCGGCAAATACTTATCAACCTGTTGAGCAACGCGGTGAAGTATACCCAGGAGGGGTACATCGCCCTGACGGTTTCAGGCGCGGCGTCACCGGAGGAGAAAGGCAAATTTATTCTGACCTTTACGGTTGCCGATACGGGCATCGGTATTAAAGAAGAAGATATAGGCAAGTTGTTCAGCGAGTTCGCCCGGCTCAATATTTCCACCAACCAGAGAACCGAAGGTACGGGATTGGGGCTTGCCATCAGCCAGAATCTGTGCCGGCTCATGGGCGGGCAGATAACTGCCTCAAGCCGCTACGGTGAAGGCAGTGTTTTTACCGCGGAGATTCCACAAATACTGGCGTTTCATTCCTCGACTGTTGCGGTGGTAGAAAATTCAGAAAAAAAACCGGTAGTGCTGTATGAAAATCGGGCCTTATATGCGGAATCTCTTATCTATACCCTTAATTCGCTTACCGTTCCGGTTACCGTGGCGGAAACGCCGGAAGCGTTGCGCCGGGAACTGGAATCAAACAAATATGCCTATGCCTTTATTGCTTCCGGCTCCGCCGGAGACGAGGCGGCGGCGCTGATAAAAACAAAGAAGCTTTCCACTATTCCGGTACTGCTGACCGGACTGATAGAGTTGCATACCGCTGCTCATAGCCACTTTACCATTGCCATGCCGGCATATTCCGTATCCATAGCCAATGTGCTTAACGGCGTGATACGCTCCGAGTCGCGGGACAAAGCGGCAATCCGTTTTACCGCGCCCGACGCGCGGCTCCTGATTGTGGACGATATGGAAATTAATCTGGATGTTGCCAAGGGCTTGCTGTCTGTGTATCAAACCAAAATCGACACCTGTATCAGCGGGAAAGAGGCCGTCAATCTGGTAAAAACCGCTCCTTATGACATTGTGTTTATGGACCACATGATGCCCGAGATGGACGGCATTGAGGCCGCCGCCGCAATCCGCGCTCTTGACCGGAACTATGCGCAAGATATGCCCATAGTCGCCCTCACCGCCAATGCCGTGGCGGGTATGAAAGAACTGTTTTTGGAAAACGGCTTTACTGATTATCTCGCCAAACCCATAGAAATCTTCAAGCTCAACACGATTATGGAGCGATGGATACCAAAGTCAAAACAGCAGCGGGAAAAAGCGCTGAAAAAACCGGGCAAACAATCACACCCTGACGATGCTAGTGAAACTGTGCAAAAACAACTGGCCGGCGTGAACGGCATGAATGTTGCGGATGCCCTCTTCCATGTGGGCGGCAGCGTACAAAATCTGCGCGGCGTTCTCAAACAGTTCTGCGGGACCTTTGAAAGCTATACCGGCGACATCATGGCCAGCCTGGAACGACAGGATTGGGAGGATTATGCCATCCGGCTTCATGCGGTAAAAGGCGTGTGCGCCACCATAGGGATGGCTGATTTGTCCGAACGGGCAAAGGAACTTGAATTTGCCGCCAAAAACGGAGATATAACCAAATGCGAACAGGAAACGCTGCCCGTCTGCGCGGCATTGGAGGCGTTTCGTGTATCCCTGCTCAAAACCCCTTTTATGAATGACCCGGGGGAAGAAATCCCCCTGAGAGACGTCAGCCCGGAATTTATAGTGGGAAAATTGCGGGCCATGGAAACAGCCTGTTTTAATTTCGTGAGCAATGAGGTGGACAAGCTGACCGCCGAGCTTTCAGGGGTTTCCCTTCCCGGTTCCGGCGGTGAAGAATGGAGACAGGCTTTTTCAAAAATAAAAAATGTGATAGAATCCTATGAGTATGAAGCGGCGGCTGAGGAAATCCATGAGTTTCTGACAAATTTTCCGGGAGGAGCGTCATGAAAAACATAAAACTGCGTAAAACAATTCTGGCAGTTGATGATATGCTGGTAAATCTTACCACCCTCAAGGCAATCTTGCAGGATTATTATACCGTGTGTCTTGCCAAATCCGGTAAAGATGCCCTGCGAATTCTGGAGCGCACTCAAGTCGATGTCATTCTGCTGGATATTGAAATGCCTGAAATGTCGGGCATTGAGCTTTTTATCAAGTTGCAGGAAAATCCGATGTTGCGAAGCATACCGGTCATCTTTGTAACCACCAGCGCCTCCCCGGAGATAGTGAGGCAGGTTGTCGCTCTGGGGCCAAAAGATTATGTCGTGAAACCAATTGACGTGGATATATTGCTGGATAAAATTGAAAAGGCGCTTCTTTCCATAAAAGTGGATCCGGCGGTTGTGTTCTTGTCGAACATACTTTTTCAACTGGGAAAAGCCTGTGAGCAGCTTGACATTGCCAATATTAACATCTTAATGCAACATATTGTGGCGGAGCAATATATTCCCACAGTCACTATTATTTTGCAAAGAATACTTGTCTTCATTAACAACCACGACTATCCGCCGGCAGCCCATAAAATCCGTGAACTTTTGGAGTTCTTAAACAAATCTGATGACTAGTTTCCCCACCACAGTATTTCCCAGCCCCGCCTTTTTGCCTCCCGTGCCAAAAACCGGTCTGGGTTGACCGCCACCGGCTGGCCGCAGAATTTCAGGGTAGACAAATCCGTGTATGAATCTGAATAAAAACGAACATTGGCGGGCAGTATGCCGCGCGCGGTAACCCACGCTTCAACTGCTTCTTTTTTATTTTGTCCGAACAAGACCTTGCCCTGAATGCGGCCAGTCGTTTTGCCGTCCGCAAATTCCAGATGGCTTGCCAGAGATTCGCCGAGGCCCAAAAATCGTTCCAGGGGTTGTACCAGGGAGTAAAAAGAGGAGGTCGCCAAAAGCGCTGGTTCGCCCTGGTTATGTATATCCCGGATGAGCGCCAGTCCTTCCGCATATACATTGTCTTTGAGTTTTCGCTCAAAGCAGGATTGAGCCAGCCGGTCAATAGCGCTTCGTTCTATTCCCGCCAGATGCGCCACCGCTTGCTCGATAAAATCATGGTTGGCCCTGCCCAGTTTGTACCGAAGCCATTCAAAGGGAAGCTGCTTGAACTGCCGGAACGAAAACACCCCTTCCCTCAGGCCTTCAGACAAAAAATAGTGGGCCGTAGATTTGCGTATCAGGGTATAATCAACATCAAACAGATGGACTGTCATAGAAATTCGAGGTATTTATTTTTTTGCCCAGCCAGTCCGGCATATACGCCCCGCTTGTCTTCGGGCAGCAGGGCGGCCATTTGGCCCATCAATTCTTCAAGCAACTGCTCCCGGGTGATTTTATCCACCGGGCCGTCGCACTTAAACCGGAAGGGGCGGCCCACCCTCAGATGGAAGGGAGTACGCTTAAAATGCTTCATATTTTGCCAGATTTTCTCCCCGCCAAAATGAACGACCGGCAGTATAGGCACACCGGCGGACAGAGCCAACTGCACTATGCCGGCTTTGCCCCGGCCCAAAACACCGTTCCCGCTCCGTGTCCCCTCCGGGGCCACAATCATAAAAAAGCCCCGCTCTATCATCTCTCTGGCTTTTTCAAAAGCCTCAAGATATGCCCCGCGCCGGTTAATGGGAATGGCTTGGTAGGTGTCAAACAAAAAAGCCATAATGGGATTTTTCCACGTGGTGTCTTTGGCCAAGCCTGAAACTAACAAAGGATAGCCTTGGGTCACCAGAACGGGCATTTCAAGAAAATTAATGTGATTGATCGCCAGAATCATGGGCTGTACGCTTTTGCCATCCGCCGCAACGGACAACAAGGTTTTTCTGAATTCCTCCGCGTCAATCTTGCAAAGAGTATTCAAAAGCCCTTTCAAAACAGAAGTGACCACCACACGGCGAATATCCATAGAGACCTCACGGGTTAATAAGCCGCAGCACCTGGGGATGACAGGTTATATCCAATTCCTTGCCATCCTCGCAAACCGTTTCACCATCACAATGGGCGGCCATTCCGCCCTTCAGAGCCTTAATGTGAAAATGTACGGCCCTGCTCATAACGGTTTCCTCGAATTCTTCCTGTTGACCTTTGGGATACTTGAGCACAATCTGAAGAAGTCGATGCCGGGTGGCGGTTTGTTTGATGATACAAATATCAAAGGTCCCATCATTCAGGACCGCGTGGGGGGCCATAATAAAAGTGCCGCCCATACGGCGCCCGTTCATCACCGATACAATCAGCGAAGGCAGGGTAATGGTCTTATCATCGTACTGAATTTCCAGAAGCGGCGCAGGCTCAAAACGGGCCAGCGTTATGATCGCTCCAAAGACATAGGACAGGCCGCTTCTGATCTTCATTTTGGCAGCCTCAAAGCCCACCTTGGTGTCAAACCCCATACCAACGCCGTTCACAAAATACCGCCCTTCGGGAAAAGAGCCGCCTGTAACAAAACCGGCGTCCAGGGGCACCTGCTTCCGTTCCAGAAGCATATTCAGGGCCCGCTCCAAATCCTCCCCCACCTGGGCGTTAAACGAAAAGTCATTGCCCCGGCCTATGGGCAGAATGCCGAACAGGGGCGCAAACGGCAGAGGCGTCTCCCGTGCCAAAAGCCCGTTCACCACCTCGTTACAGGTGCCGTCCCCTCCGGCGGCAACCACAGCGGTGTTTTCATCAATGGCATACCGCCGGACAATATCCTCCGCGTCCCGGGGACCCTTGGTCAAAATGATTTCGTAATTCTGATGATGGTCTTTCAAAAACCGCTCAATCCGAGGATATTCCTGTATGGCCTTGCCCTTTCCCGCGATGGGGTTAAAGATGACCAGTATTTTACCAGTATCAGGCATTTTTCTTTTCACTCCTTCTAAAAACAGTATGTATCAGTATGCCGCCCGTCGGAGCCGCACCTGCTCTATGTCGGGACTGAACAGCTCCCGCAGGTCATTGAGACCCAGGGCCATCAGAGCCATTCGGTCAATGCCGATGCCCCAGGCCAGCACCGGAACGTCCACCCCCATGGGCTTAGTCACTTCGGGCCGGAAAATGCCCGACCCGCCCAGCTCAAACCAGCCCAGCACCGGATGCTTGATATGCACTTCAATGGAAGGTTCCGTAAAGGGAAAGTAGCCCGGCACGTATTTGACCTCCGTGGCCCCGGCGATTTCCACGGCGAACATTTCTAGAAAGCCCAGCAGCGTCCGCAGATTCACTTCCTCGCCCAGCACAATACCTTCGGTTTGATAAAAGTCCGAAAGATGGGTGGCGTCCACCTTGTCGTAACGGAAGCAGCGCGCAATCCCAAAGTACTTGCCAGGGACTTTCGCCTTGGCAAGCTGATGGGCGGAAAGCACCGTGCCCTGGCTGCGCAGAATCAGGCGGCGGGTAAAATCCCGGTCAAAGGCATAATTCCAGCCCCGGCTTCCCGAAGCGCCCCCGGTTTCGTGGGACGCCGCCACCTGGGACAAGAACGGTTCATCTATCTTCTGTGCGTGGGTGGGATTTTTAACGTAATACACATCGTGGATGTCCCGGGCCGCGTGAAACTGGGGCATAAAGAGGGCATCGGAATTCCAGAACTCGGTTTCCACCAATGGACCGTCGAATTCCTCAAAGCCCAGGGAGCACAGTTTGTCCTTCACGCTTTCCAGAAAGGATACATACGGATTGGCGCGCCCCGGAATAATCCGCGCCGGAAGCACGCCGATATTGTAGCCGCGAAAGGCCGCGTCCTTCCATTCTCCGGTGGCAAGCATTTTGGCGGTCAGTTGTCCGATTTCACTGCCCGAAATCCCGGCGGACTCCAGGGCGCGGGCGGCCTGCTCCGCTTCCGGCGTCAGGGTATAGACCACGGTTTCCCGCTCCACCACCCGGAAAGGCGCGTCCTGGGCGCCCCGCTTTTTTGCCAAGCCGGACATGACCGTTTCTTCTTCCGCGGACAAACCGCCGATAAGGCTCCCCTCCGCGCCCAAGGCTTTTTGCAAGAGCCCATCGGTCACCGCAATGCGAATGGGTAACGGCTTTCCGGTATGTGCGGCTTTTTTGTCCGCCGCCATTTCAAGGACGCCTTCTTTGGAAAGCGCGCCAAAGGCGCTGCCCGCATCCTTGTTTTCCAGCTTCAGCGCCGCCGCGATTTCCGGCAGGGTATGGGAGCCGCCGGTTTTCAGGAAGGCGGCAATCCGCGCTTCCGGCGTACCTTCTGCGGCCCACAACTTTCCCAATTCGGTGATTTCGTAATAGGTATGCGGTTCCCGGCGGACGATTTGAGCCAGGGCCTTGCCGG
>JAITOJ010000027.1 GCA_031290005.1 Treponema sp.
ATTGTTGATTCTACGGTTTGGATTGATGGGTTTAATCCAAAAATCAAAACACCTGAAAAAGAATTATTAAAACAGTTAATCCAAAATGATTTTCCTATATATTTATGTCCTGTAATTTACCAAGAGGTTTTACAAGGGATTAGGGAAGATAAAAAATTTGATCAAATAAAATTCATATTTCAAAATTATCGAATGATTAATATGGATTTGATATATGTAACAAATTATGCTATTAATTTATATAGACATTTACGAAAAAAAGGAATAACAATAAGAAAATCAATAGATTGTTTAATCGCATCATATGCGATTTTAGGTGATATGTATTTATTACACAATGACAGTGATTTTACACAAATAGCAAAAGAAAGCAAATTAAAAATAATAACAATATAAAGCAAAACCAACTTCGCATAACGAGGCTGTCGAATTTCTATTTTTACGCAAGCCTTGTTACTTTGTAAAATCATAAACCAGCCTTTTAAGCGATATTACGGCATGATTCAGGCCGAATCGGCAGGTTGCCCCGCTCTATTCCGCCCTTATTTCCCATATGCATCCCCCAAAGGCGCTATACATTTGCCAATATTGTGCACCATGCAGAATATACTCCGCAAAGTCTTCCAGTGGTGCGTCGAAATCGTCTACTCCTGCGGGCCGTCTCCCCCTCGTTGACAAACCGCCCGATTTCTGCTATGGTGTGCCCCTATGACAGACAGTGCTATCGGAACCAAAAAGCAAAAAACCGTATATATCATCGGCCACCGTAACCCGGACACCGACTCAGTAGTGTCCGCCGCGGCGTATGAGCGGCTCAAGCAGGACATGGGGTTTGCCAACTATGCGGCAGCCAGGGGCGGGAATCTTTCCCCGCAAACCGAATATATCTTTGAGCGATTCAAAGTCCCGGTGCCCCAGTATGTGCCCGACCTGGCCCCCAAGGCCTCCTATTATATGCGGGACAGCCGGGAATCCGCCGAGGGGGGCACGTCCCTCTGGACGGCAATCGCCCGGATGGAAGAATCCAACACCAAAGTGCTGCCCGTGGTCAACGCGGACGGAACCTACTGCGCCCTGCTGCACTACAACGCCTTCGTGCAGAATATTTTGAAAGTGATGAATCCCGAAAAAGAGGCCATATTTTCCACCAACATCAAACTGGTGACCCAGACCCTTTCCGCCCAGAGCGTGCTGGCTTTTAACGCGGATGAAATCTTTAAGTGCGTGGTGATTGTGGCCGCCGCCAGCCTGAACACCTTCAAAAGCGCTTTGGCGCAGCACGCCCCGGAAAACGTCATCGTCATTACCGCTGACCGTGCGGACATCCAGAAGCACTGCGTTGACCGCGGCATCCGGGCGCTGGCGCTGACCGGCGGCGTGACCATGGAAAAGGCGCTGCGGGACGCGGCGGAAAAGAAAAACGTGTCCGTGCTGCTCACCCCCTACGATTCTTCCGAAGCGGCCATTCTTATCAATTATTCGGCGCCGGTATCCACCATGGCGGACGGGGACATCAAGCCCGTGAATATCTCCGACCCGCTCCGCAAAGTCAGGCCGCTTTTGCAGGCGTCCCCCAGCCGCGCCCTGCCCGTGGTGGACGACAAAAACATGCTGGTGGGGGTTATTTCCGAAAACGACCTGCTGCAAGAGGCCAATATCGAGGTGATTCTGGTGGACCACAACGAGCTTTCCCAGGCCGTGGAAGGGGTGGAAAACTACGTGATTAAGGAAGTGATTGACCACCACCGTCTGGGCAGTTTTGCCACAAAAACCCCCATCTCGTTCATCAACCGGCCCGTGGGAGCCACGTCAACCATCATCGCGTCCCTCTACCGGCAGAACCGGATGCCCATCCGCAAGGAAATCGCCTCCATCCTGCTTTCGGGGATTCTGGCGGACACCCTGGCCCTGCAATCCTTCACCACCACCGAGGAAGACCGGGAAACCGCCGAGTACCTGTCCAACATCACCAACCTGGACGTGCAGGCCCTGGGTCACGACATCATGACCGCGGCAAGCAAAATCGGCGGCCGCAACGCCGGCGAAGTGATCCGCCAGGACATGAAGGAGTATGCCGAGGGCGCTCACCTTTTCACGGTGAGCCAAATCGAAGTGGACACCCCGGCGGAAATCCTGTCCCGCAAAAAGGAATTCCTGGACGAGCTGGAAATCGAGCGCCGCGCCCGCAAAGCCTTGTTTTGCGCCCTCATGGTCACGGACATCACCAAGCTGACCAGCCTGCTGTTTATCGCTGGGCAGATGGAGTTCTTGCAGACCCTCAAGGTTCCCCGGCAGGAAGAAGGGGTTTACCAGCTCCACGACATCGTGTCCCGGAAAAAGCAGCTGGTGCCGCTCCTGACCGAGCAGATTAAATAGAGAAGCGGCTATTTTTTTCTTGCTTTTTTGCCGATAAGTCAGTATACTTCAGGAGATAGTAAAACTGGTAATCAATCTATTTTGGAGAGGTTGTATGCATAACTATTTGAATAAAACAAGTCTGGCCGCAATTGCGCTGACGCTGACTGTAATACTGGTGGGTTTGTATGGATGTATAGCGACCATAATCCCAGAAGAAATAGGACAACCAGAACAATCAGGACAACCAGAAGAACCAGGACAGCCAGAAGAACCAGGACAAATAGAAGAACCGGGACAACCAGAAGAACCAGGACAATCAGAAGAACCAGAAAAAACGATTGGTCTGGATTTGACGCTTCAGGTAACCGCCCCGAGTGAGGGTTGTCAGCCAGACACAACGATAGATACGGAGTGGTATACAGGGACTGTTGAGTGGCAGACTGAGAAAGTATCTCCTTTTTCAGGTACATTTAAAAATGACACCGTATACAAAGCATTGATAACCTTGATCCCGAAACCCGGCTGGACATTCACCGGAGTTCAAGAGAATAGCTTTATCCATGACGATGCGGACTCAGTTGCCAATAGCGCAGACAGCGGGGAGGTAACTATAACCTTTCCTGCGACGATAATAGGGAACTATAATCCGAACTTTTAATACAAATAACAGAAAAGGCGGCTTTTCGAATTCGAACCGCGCCGCCTTTACTTTTTCTCCAGTATCCGCTACTATTTTTTCATGAAACAGATTATGCTGGTGAAAACCTGGATTGTGCAAATACTTGTGCATCTGCCCGCGCTTATTATCACCGGATGTAGTGTTTATTTGTCTTCTCAGTCTGTCTTGCGGATTCCTATGCACGCATTCTGGAACGCGGACAAGGTGATTCACCTGTTTAGTTTTGCCGGCCTTGCCGGAAGCTGGACTCTTTGGTTTCCGCCCAAAAGCTGGAAGGCCAATCCGGTACGGAACGCCCTTATTTGCATTATCGGCGTGGCCGTGTATGGCGCGTTGGACGAATTTCACCAGTCATTTACGCCCGGCCGGGAAGTGTCGGTCTTTGACTGGATGGCGGATGTTGCCGGGGCGGTCTTGGGAACCGGCGCCGGGGCGTTTTTGTGGAGACGGCTGAAATAGCTCCTTAAAAGGAATAACAATGAACATGACCGATAAAAAGCTGATTCCCTTTCTGGCGGCCATGTGTCTTTTTTTATCTACGATTGAATACGTCATCCCCAAACCGCTGCCGTTTTTGCGGCTGGGGCTTGCCAATTTACCGGTTATACTTGCCCTTGCCAAATTAAGAACCAGAGACATCGTCGCGCTCATGGGCCTCAAAATTCTGGGACAGGGCTTTGTGTCGGGAACCCTTTTTTCTTATGTGTTTGTGTTTTCCGCCGCCGGTTCCTGTGCTTCCGGGTTTGCCATGCTCGCGTTTCAGCGTATGGCCGGGCATAGAGGCGGCAGGCCCCTTATCGGCTTTATCGGTATCAGCATAGCCGGGGCGCTGGCGAATAATGCAGCGCAAATCCTTTTGGCCCGCTTCTTTCTGTTCGGCGAGGGAACCCGCTTTATTGCCCCGGCGCTGCTCATTACCGGCAGCATAACCGGTTTTTTACTGGGCTTATTCGCGGAAAAATTTGCCGCCCTTTCCCGCTGGTATGCCGCCCTGCCGGACGTCTATCCCATAGGCGCAAAAGAGGCCGCCCCATGAAGCTGCCGCCAAAAGCCGCCGCCAAAACCACCGCTTTTTTTGAGCGCCATATCGCGCCGGGACACTTGTTTTTCGCGGTCCTTATTTCTTTCCCCGCGTTCCTGTTTCAGCGTCACACGGGCATTCTGGGAGCGGAAGTTTTGCTCTTCTTTGTATTGTGCCTGCTCCGGCGCGGCAGGGCGGCGCTGCTTTCGCCTTTGCTGATTCTTGGGGGGGTCGCCTTTTTCAATCTGTTCACCCCCTACGGAAAGATTCTGTTCCGTATCGGGACTTTCACGGTCACCGAAGGGGCGCTTTCACAGGGCCTCCGGCGGGGGCAAATCCTGGTGGGCATGCTCTTTCTGTCCCAATTCTCCTTAAGCGCCACACTTACCCTGCCCGGCAATGCGGGAAAATTCCTGGCGGAATTGTTTGCCGCCTTCAACCGCCTCACGGCAAAAAAAATCCCCCTTAATCCCCGGTATATCCTTGCCGCAATCGACGACCGCCTCTATGAAAGCTATTTTGAGTTTTCCGGCGAAACCTCACCGGCATCCAATAAATCCCCCGGAAGTCCCGCACTCCTTCCTTTCTATTCTCTATTCTCTATTCTCTATTCTCTATTCTTTGTGTTACTGCTTTACGCCGCGCTCATTTTTTCGAGTCTGTATTAGCGCGCAAAGCGCTGACAAACCGGAGTTTTTATGGTATAGTAACGCAAGCTGCCGCAACCGTGGCGCTGAAGTTTTACAGGAGAAATATATGGCCATAGACGAAACAGTAAAATCCTATGTGGACAAGGGAATGGTGGCGTCCAGGGAGGCCCTGAGCAAAGCCGGAGCAGCGTCCAAAGAAGCGCTCACCAAGGCGGGAGGCGCGATGCGGGAATTCGGGGACAAAAGCGTCCTCCGGATTGAAATAATACAGCTTGAAGGGAAGCTCAAAAAGACCTATGAGAATTTAGGAATCCAGGTCTATGAGGCGCTGAACAGCCAGCCAGAGGCCGTGTCTTCCGCTGAGGACGCGGTTGTCGCGGGCTGTCTGACAGAAATAGCGCGGCTCCGCTCAGAAATCGAACGCCGGGACGCCGCGCTCAAAACCAAATAAAGCGCTATTCAACGCCGGTACAGAGCGCCCCGATAACGTGCACCGCGCCATCGGCTTTGGCGGGACTGTTTTTCACGGTTATGTGCAGGATACAGGGCGCGCCGGGGTCAAGATTGTCCGCGATTTCCGCATAGGCGTTGCCGTAATAGCCCGAGCGGTAGCTGACATAGGTGTTAAGCTGAATCTTGGGCGTTACGCTGCCGTCAGGCTTTTCAATCCAGGCTTCTCCGTTTCGGAACTGGTCGCTTTCCGCAATGAAGACTCCCACTGATTTTCCCCTCACCCTGATTTGCAGTTCCGCGTCACTGTCCGCCGTAGTCCAGCCCTTGAGTTGTTTGCCGCCCCGGGTAAGCCATTCGCCGGGCAGTATGGCGTTCGCCGGGTCCCACATATAGTCGTCAAGCACCGCGCCGGCGTCGTCCGAACTGATGAGCCTGACATGCTGGAACTCGCTGGAAACCAGAGGCGCCGGCAGGGCGGGATCCGCCGGGGTAAGGGCGCTGTCGTCGGGCAGGGAAGCCCAGACTGCCTCAAGGTAGTCCGTAATACCCTGGGCAATATTAGCGTGTCCCGCGTTGTTGGGGTGGATGCTCTCGCTTCCGGTAAAATACGTGTTCCAGAGCGCGCTCTTTGCCCAGTCAGCCCAGGCAAGAGTCGCAAGTCCGTAGTGATTGCCGATGGGTTCCTGCTCTTGCCGCTGTCCCGCGTTGACGTCTCCCTTCTGATTGAGGGCGAGCAGCAGCACCGCGCGGCCGGAGCCGTCCAGAAGCTGCCGGAGCGCCCCCTCAAAGGAACGGCGCCGCACTTTGGGATTGAGCCACTGGTCATTGATGGCAAACTCCAGGATAACCACGTCAGGCTCATAGGCAAGGGCGTGGTCCTGAATCCGGATTGCCCCGTACGCGGAATCCGTACCGCTGGCCCCGGAATTGTGCCAGATGATTTCGCTTCCCGTCTCTTTGGCCTTTGTGTCCCACCAGGTTCTCACCAGTCCGGCCCAGCCGCTCATGTCCGGCGGGCTTGCCTGATAACCGGTGGTGATGGAACCGCCCAGGGCAACCACGGAGACCGGCTCGCCCCGGCGCAGTTTTGCCAGGGCGCTTTGCAGCCGGGGATTGTCAAGGGACGGCCCGGATTTTCCCGGCTTTGCGGGCGCGGCCTTTCCGGAAACGCACGCGCCGCACACCAGCAGCGCCGCGGCAATACAGACGGCGCATACAAAGGCTGATTTCTTATTCAGCATTGCTGTTTTTTTCATAATATTCCTTATATTCATTCTTGCACTCCGGTACAGATTACCCCGATAACATTGGTGTATCCGTTTGTTGTGCTTGTGCCGCTTTCTTCCACCGTAACATGCAGGATATATTCCAGTTTTGGGTCAAGGGCACTTGAGATTTCCGCATAAGCATATCCGTAGTAGCCGTTCCGGTAATCGACATAGGTGTTGAGGGTAACGTCAGAGGTTTTCGTGTGGTCGGGCTTTTCAAGCCAGGCTTTCCCGTTCCGGAACTGGTCGCTTTCGGTGAACAGAATACCCACGGATTTTCCCTGCACCTTGATTTGCAGATGCCCGTCAATAGCATTGGTGCGCCAGCCCTTGAGAGCCGAACCACCCCGTCTCACCCATTCGTCGGGAAGAAGAGCGGTCGTCGCTGCCCAGCCGGAATTATCAGCCACCGCTTCGGTATCGTTGCTGCCAATCAATCTGACATGCTGAAACTCATCGGGATACAACGGCGTTTTCAGGGAGCTTTTGCTGCCCGAAACTGTCCCGTTCCATACATCGTCCAGATACGCGGTGATGCCCTGGGCAATATTGGCGTGTCCCGCGTTGTTAGGGTGAATCTCTTCGCTTCCGGTAAAATAGTCGCTCCACGTGGAAGTATCCGTAATCGCCCAATCCGCCCAGGCGAGAGTCGGGATTCCATAATAATTCCCGATGGGTTCCTGCTCTTGCCGCTGTCCGGCATTGGCATTGCCCTTCTGGTTGAGGGCAAGGAGGACAATGGCGCTGTCGGAACCGGCCATGATTTGACGGAGCACCCCTTCGTAGGTGCGTTTTCGTACCAGTCTGTCGAGCCACTGGTCATTGACGGCAAACTCCACAAACACCACGTCAGGCTTATAGGCAAGCACGTGGTCTTGCACCCGGATAGACGCAAAGGCCGAGTCGGTTCCGCCGCAGCCTGAATTATGAAACACCGCTTTGCCGCCGGTTTCTGTGGCTTTGGCGTCCCACCAGGCTTTGACCAGCCCCGCCCAGCTATTTGTGTCCAGCGGAGTGGCCGCATTCCCGGTAGTAATGGAACCCCCCAGGGCGACGATGGAAACCGTCCCCTTGCTTTGCAGCTTGCGCATGGCAGCGGCCAACTGGGGGCCGTCGGTCACGTCCTCAGTTCCGTCGTCACACCCGGCTGTCAGCAGCGCCAGGGCAACCAGGGCGGCGCTCAACAACATCAATTTGATTTTTCGCATAGAATCCTCCTAACTAAAAATTGTTCCCTTATAATAATCCCAGAAATGCCTGCTCGTCAATCACCGGGATGCCCAGGGCGCAAGCCCCTTATTCCCCCCGAAGTAAGCCCCTTACTCCCCCCGAAGTAAGCCCCTTACGCCCCCGGAAGTAAGACCCTTGCGCCCTTCGGCGCAAGACCCTTACGCCCCAGGGAAGAAAGCCCCTTCACCCGCCGGAGTGTCTACTTTTCAAAACAAGGCCAGAAACGCCTGTTCGTCAATCACCGGGATGCCCAGGCCGGCGGCCTTTGTGGCCAAGGTATGGGAAAAATACCCTGCCATGCCCCTGGGCCGGGCCATCAAGTCCGCCGCATTGGCTTGCATAAAGCAGGGAATTTTGGTAGATTTTCTGAAAACAAATACATCGGAGGTGTTGAATATGTTGACTGCGGAATGGAATTGGGACACAGCAAAAGAAGTCTGGCAGGAAGAGGCCCGGGAAGAAGCGGCAGCTCAATACGAAGCGCAACTCGCCAGTAGGGATGCGTACATCGCCGATAGGGATGCCCGCATCGCCGAATTGGAGCGCCAACTGTCGGGTCGGCGGTAAAGTCCCCCCCCTCCTTCCCCCCTCAGCGTCAAGGCCGAACGCCCCAGGGCGTCAAGGTCGAACGCCCCAGGGCGTCAAGGCCGAACGCCCCACAGCGTCAGGGTCGAACGCCCCACGGCGTCAGGGGTGAACGCCCTGGGGCGTTCACTTTTCAAAACAAGGCCAGAAACGCCTGTTCGTCAATCACCGGGATGCCCAGGCCGGCGGCCTTTTTGTTCTTTGCCGACCCCGACGCAATGTCGTTGGTCACCAGGCAGGACAGGCC
>JAITOJ010000080.1 GCA_031290005.1 Treponema sp.
TTATGCGTTTACTCGCCGGAGTGCGGGTGCAAGAAAAACTCGGCATAGGGGATGCCGTGGTGAAAAACGCGCTCGGCTTGGGTGTAGATGTTATTGTTTCAAGTAATGTGCTGAAGGAACCTGCCGGTAATTTATATCGGGAAAAAATATAAGAAAATATAAAAACCTCTTGCCACTTCCGGCAAAAAGTGATATAGTAAATTCGTTCCGGCTCTTCTCCCAACTTTACCCAAGATTTGCCGGAATCTCCTTTAAGACCTGCGGGGACCTCCAAGACTGTTGTCACTCCGCAGGTCTTTTTTTATCTTTTTTGTTGTAGCGGCAAACGGCAGCGCTCCCAGCACAATCGCGATTGGCAGAACCAGCGCCACGGTCACCTGATTTTGCTGATAGAACCAGGGCAAAAGCCGGATCCCCAGAGAGAGCACCGCCGCTACGCATACATACATCCAGAGAATACGCAGGAGCCGTTCCGGGGAAAAGCGCTTGTCTGCGTTTTTGCCCCGGGCAGCCTGGATACCCCAGGGAATAGCGGCAAAAAGCAAGGGATTGACAAAGAGAATATTGTAGTTATTGAAGCAATAGTCGTGGTTGGTAACGGTCATTAAAAAGAAGGACAAGAATCCGGCAAATCCGAAAAAAAGCCCCAGAATGCTTTGGCTCACCCCGAGCAAAACCCGTCCGGCGGTGCTCTTTTTTTTGCGAAGCCACATAAAAAACGCCATAAGCGCCGCTATTGCTGTTCCCAGAGTCAGGCTCCGGGGCCACTGTTTCCGGGGAACTTCCAGAATAGCGGGGCGGTTTATTGCCTTGTTAAGAATTTCCACGGAGGTCACCAGGGGACGCTCCGCGCCGGCCGCGTCAGTGTAGGTGAAATCCGCAATCCGGCTGCCGATTTCCGCGGGCAGAAACAGTTCCTGCCAGACGGTGGTGGGTTCGTCGATGTTCTGGCCCATGAGAAAATTGAGGAACCAGTCAAAAAAAGGAGAAAACCAGGTGTGCCGCCGCACGTGCTGGCGGTAGGTGTAGCGACCGGGCGCTTCGCCGTACCGGGCTTTGAATTGTCCGCCGGTTGCCTCGTCAATAATGTCCCGAATGCGGGTGGCGCAGTTGTCCTTGAAGTGATGGTAGAGATAATCGCGGTTTTCCGGGAGGATATTATTTTCCGCGAGACGCCGGACTTCCGCTTTCTTTTGCGGGCTTAAGTTCAGGGTATACACGGTGATGTCCCGGTTATGGGCAGTATAATAGTCGAAGTTGGCTTTTGAAGAAGAAGCCGCGCAGCAATAAATGAGTCTGCCTAAGGCAAAATTGGTAAAGAAGTGGTCGCTGTTAAAAGAAAAAACCCCCCAGTCATAAAATCGGGAACTGCCGCTCAAGGAATCTTCTATAATAAGCCCGATGTGGCCCCACCAGAAATAAAGCTCGTCCCCGGGGCCCATGACCGCCGCTTTTACGGTCAGATACTCTCCGGGAGCAGTTTGTGCGGAAAGATATGCCCCTCCTGAAATACCGGACAAAGCCGCAAGTGACAGCGCCAGAAACAGGGATTTTCGTATGGTTTTCATGGGGATAGTATGCGGTATTTGAGTTATTCTAGTCAATCCGTCCGTTGACATTGCCTCGCGCTCTTACGTATAGTAAACCATGAAGATCAAAACAATGACCCTGTGCTGTTTCGCCTGGTCGGCTTTCTTTTTAGGATGTTCTTCCCAAAAACAGCCCGGGAAGCCTGTTCTTGCGACTCCTCTGCCGGAACAGCCGCGGGAAGTATTTACCATATCGCCCCTGATGCGGGTTGGAGAAAAGCTGCCGGTCGTAGACGACCATTCCGGTCTGGGGGAAGAACAAATCGGGATGGATTTTTGCCTTACTGGATTGCTAGAAGTTCGGGACGGTATGTATACCCTTGTTGAAAATCCGAAGAATCGAAGCCCGGTACAGTTTGCTTTGTCCTTTGCGGCGCGGGAACTAGAACTGACCGCCCGGCGGTTTAACGGATATTCTGTGATAGTTACCGGAACCCTGACAGCTTTCTTTTCTCCCTGGTATAAGGAACTCCGGGTCACCCAGATACAGATCCTGGATTAGCAAAAAAGTTTCAAAAAACGCTCAAGTTATTTTATCCCCCTGCCGATAGTATAGTAGATTTGTTGCAGGACGCGGCGAATCGAATAGCAAGGATGCTATTAACTTACTTTCCATGGAGGAAAAAATGGTCATCAATCACAACTTGTCAGCGATGTTTTCGAACCGGCTTTTGGGAACAACCAGCGGCGCGGTGCAGAAGGACATTGAGAAACTCTCATCCGGCGAGAGAATCAACCGGGCTGGGGACGATGCTTCGGGGCTTGCGGTCTCGGAGAAAATGCGGTCCCAAATCCGCGGATTGAATCAGGCGTCCCGGAACGCGGCGGACGGTATCAGTTTCATTCAGACTACCGAAGGGTATCTGCAAGAAACTACTGAAATCACCCAGCGGATTCGGGAACTGGCTGTTCAGGCTTCCAACGGTATTTATACCGACGAAGACCGGATGCAGATTCAGGTTGAAGTTTCTCAATTGGTAGCGGAAATCGATCGGATCGCAAGTCATGCCCAGTTTAACGGCATGAATCTGCTCACCGGGCGGTTTGCCCAGGACACGGGTGGAAATACCGTTACCGCTTCCATGTGGTTCCATATCGGAGCGAACATGGACCAGCGCACCCAGGTATTCATCGGCACCATGACCGCCACCGCTCTGGGGATCCGGAACTTTGACACGGAAGAAATCATCAAACTTGACAGCCCTGATGAGGCCAACCGCGCTATCGGTACTCTTGATGAGACCCTGAAGAGAATCAACAAGCAGCGCGCCGACCTTGGCGGATACCAGAACCGTCTGGAATTCACCATTAAGGGCGTAGACATTGCCGCTGAAAATCTCCAGGCCGCTGAATCCCGCATCCGCGACGCCGATATGGCTACGCAGATGGTAGAATTCACCAAAAACCAGGTATTGACCCAGTCCGGCACTGCGATGCTCGCTCAAGCGAACGCCCAGTCCCAGAATGTGTTGTCACTGCTCAGGTAGATAGCGTGGAATATTGATTGACGGGCGGGGAGGGGTAGTCTCTTTCCGCCCGTTAATTGATTTTAAGCGCACCCCCTTTACATAGTGCGCTGATTGTTGTATATTTATGTAAAGACTGTTCTATGAAAACTGCCTTTCGTGGGTGAACGAAGCGGCAGAGGCGGAAAGTGCCGGGGCTGAATGCCCGGCGGCAATTTCTGTTCCTGCCGTATGGAACAAAAAGAAAGAGGGCGCAAAATCTTCCTTAAAATTGTTCTGTTCGGACACGGTCATAAAGCACGGAATGTTTTATGAATTTGAAACATGGAGGCAATTATGGTTATTAATCACAACTTGAGTTCAATGTTTGCCAACAGAACCTTGGGGGGTTCCCAGGAATCAATGGCGTTGAATATTGAAAAGCTCAGTTCTGGTCAGCGGATTAACAAGGCTGGCGATGATGCGTCCGGGTTGGCGGTATCTGAAAAGATGCGGTCTCAAATTCGGGGATTGAATCAAGCGGGACGGAATATTCAAAACGGTATTTCGTTCATTCAGGCCACCGAAGGATATCTTCAGGAAACGACGGATATTCTTCAACGGGTCCGCGAACTTTCAGTCCAGTCCGCAAACGGAATTTATTCCGATGAGGACCGGATGCAGATTCAGGTGGAAGTTTCTTCCCTTATCGCCGAAGTTGACCGTATCGCGAGCCACGCGCAGTTTAACGGCATGAACATGCTCACCGGACGGTTCTCGGATGGCGGGGATGTTACCATGCAGTTCCAGATTGGCGCAAACGCGGACCAGAGTGTTCAAGTGTACATCGGCGAGATGACCGCATCGTCCCTGGGTCTTTTGGGCGGACAGGGCGGCGCAGCAGAAAGGCTGGAAATCGGTTCTGTTGAGAGCGCCAATACGGCGATTGGGACTGTTGATGAAGCCTTAAAGAATGTCAGCAAACAGCGGGCAGACTTGGGGGCTTATCAGAACCGGTTTGAAACCGCGTCAGGCGGCATTGCTGTGGCATCGGAAAACCTTCAGGCCGCGGAGTCCCGGATTCGGGATACCGATATGGCGTCTGAAATCGTCGAGTACACGAAAAACCAGATTCTTACCCAATCTGGTACGGCAATGCTGGCACAGGCCAACAGTCAGGCACAAAACGTGCTCGCGTTGCTCCAATAGCTTTTAAAGAGATTTCTGGATGTTTTCTTTTTAAAAGCACGGAAGTTACGGCGGAAAAGGGTGCGCCCCCTTTTCCGTCTGGCTTCGTTATTACAGGAGGTTGCCTATGAGTATGGTAATATCAACTGTCGGGCAGGTACAGGCTACGGATGGCCAAACAAATGCTTTTTATGGAACTTCACCGGGAACGGGGAACGTCAGGCCAAAGGAAGAAGTGAAAACTTCCGGCGGGCAGGACGAAACTGTTGTTCGGGACAGTAAAGAATTTGAAGAGAGCGTCCGCCAACTGCAAAAAATTTCCGACATGATGGACCGCAAAATTCAGTTCAACGTAAACCGCGAGCTGGACAAGGTGGTTATTAAGATTGTAGACCCTTCTACCGATAAGGTAATTAAGGAGATACCGTCCGCGGACATTCAGAAATTGCAAGTCAGGATCAAAGAAGTACTGGGTTTGTTATTTGACGAAATGTTGTAGCCGGCGGACTTGAGTGGAATTATGGCTGGAATCAGTATACCCGGCGTAAGCGACAAATACAAAACCAATGACCTCATTGCAAGCCTGATAGAGGTGGAGCGTCTTCCGCTCAAGCGAGAGCAGGAGGCGGTTGAAACCTACAAGACACAGCAGGAAGCGTGGCGCGGCCTGAACCAGCGGTTTAATACGTTGCGGGAAAGCGCTCGTTTTCTTTTTTCCTTTGAAAATCCCTTTAATACCCGAACCGCTTCTTCTTCCAACGAAGGGGCGGTGAGCGCCGCTACGTCCCGGAACGCGGATTTGCAGTCCTTCAAAATAGATGTGGTGAGTATTGCCAAAGCTGACCGGTTTCTTTCTGCCGCGCTGGAAAAAAACGCCGAAGCGCCGCGAGGAATCTATACCTATTCGGTGGCGGATAAATCCGTGACCTTGGACTGGAAGGGCGGCAAAGTTACCGACTTTGTGGCCGCCCTGAACAAGCGGGGGAATGGGCTGGTCAAGGCCTCGCTCATCGGCGTAACTAAAGACAAACAATCAGTGCTCATTGAATCCTTTAAAACCGGCGCGGAAAACCGGCTCAATTTTGCCGGGGATGCCCGCGATTTTGCGGTCAATACCGGTATGATTGCCCCCGGAGAAGTCCAGGGGCCGCAGGCCTTTGGGAAAGACCAGACCGCCCAGCCCCAGAGTGATTTTTCCGTGGACATCCCTGTTTCCGAAAGCGGAATTCCCCGTATTCTGGAATTCACCCTGCAAGAGCGGGAAGTGGAAGACGTCACCATTGCACTGAACGAAAAAGCAACGGCGGAGGCGCAAAAAATCCAGGATGCCGCCATTGCCGCCCGTAACGCCGCTCTGGCCGCCCGTGACGAGGCAGTCAGGAAGCAGGGGGAAGCACAAGAGCGGGCGGAGGAACCGCAAATAGTACTGGGACAACCGGCTGAAACCGAACCGCTCATAGATCCGGATTCCATCGTCATACCGGAAGTGCCGGAACTGGACGTAAAGCTGCTGGAGCCGGCGCTATCCGAACAATTCGTGTGGGTCCGGGACAGCGCCGGAAACGAAACGCCGGTGGACACCGCCGCGCTCACCGCGGACGCGGGGGGCAAAAAGACCGTTACCCTGAACCCAGAGCAATACCCGGATGTGGCGGCAATCATTGTGCGGAACGGCAATACCGGCAAGGAAGCGGAACTGTCGGCCATAACCGTCCGGCCCGCCCTCACTCCCCCAGATTTTACCCCCCTGCATCCCGTGGAAATTGCCTCGGACGCGGCGCTCAAATACGAAGGGGTCGCCATTGAGCGGCCCAGCAACAGCATTGACGATATTGTGCCCGGG
>JAITOJ010000051.1 GCA_031290005.1 Treponema sp.
GACCGGCCCCGGGGCAGACAGGACGATAGCAGACGGAGCGACAACAGAGGCCGGGGCGACCGCCGGGAACGCGGCGGGTCTTCCGGGGGCAGGAGCGCCGGCGACCGGCCCACAGACAGCCGCAAGGAACGGGGCAGCGAGCGGCCCCCAAGCGGCCAGGGCAGAAGTGTGGGCGGCGGCAGGCGGGACGCGGCTTCCGGCGAGCGGCCCCGGCGCGATTCGGATGGCCCCAGGCAAAAACAGCGCAACAGGGACGGCGGCGGTCGGCAGGGACGCGGTTCCGAGGTGGACGCGGGCCTATTGGTTGCCAGCCTTGATGAACGCATGAAGCTGTATAAAGAAAAATACAGCAAAGGCAAGGGGGCAGCGACTGCGCCAGATAATAGAGCCAGACCGGGCAGACAGGAAGCCGGAGGAGCGCACAGCGGCAAGGGCAAGAAAAACCGGCGGGATAATCCCAGGGCCGCGCAAGGTTCCGCAAAGCTCGCGGCGCAGCCTCAAAAGAAGCCGGAATCCCAGGGCGCTCCCAAGACTGCGATACAAGCCGCCAGGCAACCGGTTCCCCCAAGTGGAACACCGCAGAAACCGGGACTTCTGGCAAAATTCAAAGGGTTGTTTGGAAAAAAGTAATCTGAGGTTGCTTTTAATATATTCATTTCTATTTAGAGAGGTAAATTATGGAAAATAAGCGTTATCTTTTCACATCCGAATCAGTGAGCGAAGGTCACCCGGACAAACTATGCGACCAAATTTCTGATGCCATTCTCGATGCCTGCCTGCGGGACGACCCGCAAAGCCACGTGGCTTGTGAGACTTACGCGTCAACAGCCTTTGTGCTGGTAGGGGGCGAAATCACTACCTCCACCTATGTGGACGTGCTGGAAACAGCCCGCCGGGTAGTCCGTGAAGTCGGCTACACCAACTCAGAGTACGGGCTTGACTGCGACTCCATGGCTCTCGCGAATATGATTCACGCCCAGTCGTCCGACATCAACCAGGGCGTCGTAGGCCACGGACTCAAGGAATACGAAGGATTGCAGGGCGCCGGCGACCAGGGAATGATGTTCGGTTTTGCGTGCCGGGAAACCCCGGAACTCATGCCCGCGCCCATCACCTTTGCCCACAACATCCTGAGAAAAGCCTCGGAGCTGCGGAAATCCGGCAGTCTGAGCTGGCTCCGGCCTGACGCGAAAAGCCAGGTGACGGTGGAATACGAAGGCTATAAACCGGTGCGTATCGACACCGTGGTGGTGTCTCACCAGCACGCTCCAGAAGTGGGCTACGAAGAAATCAGGGGCAGCCTGATTGAAAAAGTGATAAAGCCTACACTGGATGCCAGCGGACTTTTGGACAGCAAAACCAAATTTTACATCAACCCCACGGGACGCTTTGTTATCGGCGGGCCTTCCGGGGACACCGGCTTGACCGGGCGCAAAAGTATCGTGGACACCTACGGCGGCATGGGCCGCCACGGCGGCGGCGCGTTCTCCGGCAAAGACCCCTCCAAGGTTGACCGCTCGGCAGCCTATATGGCGCGCTACATTGCCAAAAATGTGGTGGCCGCGGGTTTTGCGGACCGCTGTGAAATCCAGCTTTCTTACGCCATCGGCGTGCCCTTTCCCATCTCGATTATGGTGGACACCTTTGGCACCGGAACTGTGGCCGAAAGCGCGATTGCCGCCGCTATTGGTCAAGTCTTTGACTGCTCTCCCGCGGGGATTGTCAAGACCCTGGATCTCAAAAAACCGATCTATCAGTCCACCGCCACCTACGGACATTTTGGCAGGAGCGAATTCCGCTGGGAGCAGACCGACAAGGTTGACTCGCTCAAAAAAGCGGTACACTAATGAGCGGCACAGGAGCCGAAGCCGTGAAATTTCTGTCTCCAGCGGAAGTCACGGAAGTCTTTGAGCGTTTCAAAAAGGCCAATCCCAGCCCCAAATCAGAGTTGGCGGCTCCCAATCCGTTCACCTTCCTCATATCCGTGGTGTTGTCTGCCCAGGCGACTGACGTGAGCGTCAACAACGCCACGGAAAATCTGTATAAAGCGGCGGACACCCCGCAAAAAATCCTTGACCTGGGTGAGGACGGGCTTATTTCCTACATCAGAACCGTGGGACTGTACCGCACCAAGGCGAGGCACATACTGGCGCTGTGCCAAATGCTCCTTGACCGCTTCGGCGGCAAAGTTCCCCGGACGCGGGAGGAACTGGAAAGTCTGCCGGGGGTGGGGCGGAAAACCGCCAACGTGGTGCTGAATGTGGTGTACGGCGAACTCACCATGCCCGTGGACACCCATCTGCTCAGAATCAGCCCCCGGATTGGGCTTTCAGACGGCAAAACCCCCGTCGAAGTGGAAAAAGACTTGCTGGAACGCATACCCAAAACGTATCTGGACAATGCCCATCACTGGCTTATTCTGCACGGACGATACGTGTGCGTTGCCCGGAAACCCAAATGCGCGGAGTGCCTGATTTCCGATATGTGTAAACACCATGGAGTCGCGCTATGAACATAGAGATCTTGCGTGATTTTTTTACCGCTCCGCTTTTATTGAAAATCCTCAATTCCCTGGTGGCGGTCGTCCTTTTGTATGTGGTGTATCGTATGGTGCGGCATTACTCCCGCAAGATTGCCGCCAAGGCCCTCAGTTCCACTGCCGCCGGGATACTGAATGCGGTCATCCGCTACACCTTTCTGATTCTGGGCATCCTGTATATCCTGGGAGTCTTTGGGGTCAGCCTGAACGCCCTGCTCGGCGCGGCGGGTGTGGCGGGTATCACCATCGGTTTTGCGGCCCAGACCTCGGTGAGCAACATCATCAGCGGTTTTTTCCTGCTCAGCGAAAAAGTGGTGCGTGTGGGCGATTATATCACCATCGGTGACACCAGCGGCACGGTGGATTCGATTGATATGCTGTCGATTAAGCTCAAAACTCTGGACAATCAGTTGGTGCGCATCTCAAACGAGTCCATCATCAAATCCAACATGATAAACTTTTCGTATTTTCCCATCCGCAGGATCGCGGTGAGCGTGGCGGTTTCCTACGACACGGATTTACAGAAAGCTATGGATGTGCTGCAATCCGTTCCGGCCAAATGTCCCTTGATTCTCACTGAACCGGCGCCTTTCTGCCTGATGGATTCCTTTGCCGAATCCGGCATCGTCATCAATCTGTTCGTATGGTTCAAGCGGGAGAATTTAGTGGCCGCAAAAAACGCCGTGTTTGTCGCCGTGAAAGCGGCCTTTGACGAACAGGGCATCACCATACCTTTCCCGCAGATCGACGTGCATACGGTATAGGGATTAGCGCAGGAACGGAAACCGTCCGCCCGGCTTTGCGCCGTATTTTACCCACCGGACGTTTTTTTGATTTCCCGCAGACACACCCGGCAAAGCATCAATGTACGGAAAAAGCCATCCGCTCAAATCAGCATCGCCTGTAAGGGCGTCGGCCTCAATCAGCAGCGCCGAAACCGTACGGGAAGATGCGAGCTTGTCCGCGATTTTTTCCGCAAACGCGCGAAACGCTCCCGCGCCGGCAGCCGGAAGCGCCTCATCCCCGGCACGGTAAACCGGCTGTTTTTCGCCGGCCCCGGTGAAATCAATTTCGCGAAGAACAAAAATAAGCCGCAGGCCGCCGCGTTCAAAATGGGTGAGCAATTCGCTGGTCAGCAGCATATATCCGGTAATCATGTCGTCCAGGGCATGAGCGCATATCTGAGTTTTCAGGGCGGGATAGCGTCCGGCAAACCAGGGAGCGTCAAAAAAAAGAACCGCCTCGTCGATTTTCTGGTATAGATTTTCTGTTTCCACAATCAGCGACCGGGCCGCAACCGGCGAATGTTTCCGCCACTCAAGGAGGTGCAATTTCCCCTGCTCTGTTTTGCCTGTCCCGGCGTCTGTGGTGAGCGCCACATTCCGCTGAAATGCTTGAGATGCAGAAGCAAAAGCAGCGCCGCCAGGGAATTCTTTGCCCGCAATCAGGAGCGTTTTAGCCATGCCGTCAGTATACTTGAGGCGGAATGGCGTGTAAAGTATACTGTGTGAAGGAATGAAGGAGAATCCGCTTATGCAGCACGCCACAGCCCTGATGTATCCCCCCGGAGCGGACGCGCCGTTTATCGCCGCCCAGGGGCGGGGGGAACTGGCAAAACGCCTGCTGGAAATCGCCGAAGCAAGCCGTATTCCAATTGTGCGGAATATAGCGGTTTCCAACGTATTGACCTTGTACGAGGCGGGGGACTATATCCCGCCGGAAACCTATGAGATTCTGGCGGGAATTTTTGCCTGGCTGCAACGGTTGTAAGCCGGAGCTATGATCCGGCTATTGGGGCAAAACCAGACGTATTTTTTCAGCCTTCCCGTCCAGAACAAACTCCGTTTCTCCGCCCGAGCCGGACACTGCGTAATCCCCCCGGAAACCGCAGACATCCGCTTCCCCCGATGCGTTGGTCACCAGGGTTTCGTCTGTCCACCACTCGCCTTTGATTTTTTTCATGAGCGCGTGATACACCGGCTTGAGGCTGTTGTCCTTCCGCAGAATCCCGGACGGCGCACCCAGCCACTTGCCGTCCGCAGCATCCCAGGTGGTAATCGCCTTCACCGAAGGATGAGCGAACAGAGTTTCGTACATCTCCACCACTTCCCGCTCTTGTCGTTCCTCTCCCTCCGGGGTAGTCGGCCAATCGGGAACCTGCCAGTCGTTCAGGTCTTCGATATGCGTGGGCATCAAGTCCCCGGAAATAATCGTATTCTCCGTGAAATGCAGAGGCAGCCCAAAGCGCGAAAACCGCTCCAGGACTTCTTGAAGTTTTTCAAGCCCCCAGTAGCCCTGATGCTGGTGTGACTGAATACCGATGACATCGATGGGAGCGCCGGATTGCAAGCATCCGTCTATGAGAATCTCGTAGTCGATGGACGTATTGAAGTCATTGATCGTCAGCATTGCGCCGGGATTCGCCTTCCGCGCGGCGGCAAACACTTCCCGGATAATGCCAACCCTGCCCAGTTCCTTGCAGACGCGGGTGACGGCATTATCGTATTTGTTGAAAATGGGCATGATAACCACTTCGTTGATAACGTCCCACTTGTCGATGAGGCCTTTGAAAGCCGTAACGTCCCGCTCAATCCGCGCAAGCTGCTTATGCAAAATCTCGCTGTTGCTGTATTTCAGCAGCCAGTCCGCGCAGACCGTGTGCCAGCACAGGGGGTGGCCCTTGGTGACGATGCCCCGGTCTTTGTACCACTGGGCCGCAGAGCGGAGCCGTTCCTCGTCCAGTTTGCCTTCAAACGGCTCATAACGGCCCCAGTAAAACGGCAAGGTGGCGTAATTATTCAGAGCGAACACTTTTTCCAGCCGGTCTTGCAGAAACGCCGCCCGGCCCTGGTCAACCGGTGCGCCGCCGGGATTGCCTCCCGCAAGCTCCACCGCGTCAAAGCCACCGCAGCCGAACAGGAATTGATGTCTGAGTTGCCGCACCCGTATACTTTGATTCGCCGCGGGAGTCCCGTCCGCTTTTGTCAAATGCAGACGCGCCTCGGATTTCCGGTGGGCGTATGGTTCAGAATTCATGGCAATACCTCCAACAGGATACTAATGAGCTGTTGTCAGTGTGTCCAGCCCAGCAATTCGCTATTCAAACACACCGAAGATGCGATTGTCTATATATGATATAATAAGAATATGGACCAGAAAATAATTGAAATTGTGGGGAAAAAGTTACTCGAAATTGAAAAAGAGCATACTGTTACCATTTTATATGCCGTGGAATCAGGTTCAAGGGCATGGGGATTTGAGTCATTGGATAGCGATTATGATATACGGTTTGTGTATGTTCATCCCAAAAATTGGTATTTAAACATTCTTCCCAAAAGGGATGTCATTGAATACCCGATTATTGACGAATATGATTATTCCGGGTGGGATTTACGGAAAACACTCTTTTTGATAAACAAATCAAACCCGGTATTTTTTGAATGGCTGAAATCTCCAATTGTATATTATAAGGACGAATATTTTTATACTATTATGGAAGAATTAGCCAAAGAATATTTTTCCCCCATATCATCAGTTTATCATTATGTACATATGGCAAGCGGAAACTACAGACAATTTTTACAAGCAGACGAGGTAAAAATAAAGAAATATTTTTATGTATTAAGACCAATTATGGATTGTATGTGGATAGAAAACTGTAAAGAATCTCCTCCGATGGAATTTGAAAAATTATTAATGCAAATTACTGATACAGAATTATTAGGTGCAATCAGTGAATTATTAAGAAAGAAGAGAGCCGGGATTGAATTGGGAATAGAGCCAAAAATTAAAATAATCAATAATTTTATAGAAAGCACGTTACAGCATTTTGAAAATGCGGTACATACATTTGATCCCAAAAAGAAGCCGAACCAGGAATTATTGGAAAAAGGCTTTATAAAAATATTGGAAAATAGTGAAAAAAAGTGCAAAAAAATACAGAAATTTGAAAAAACCTCTTGACATGGAGTTAGCTCCAGCCTGTAGAGTGGTCTTATTCAGGAGGCTAAAACATGACGATTGGCGAAGTTGGTGAAAAATATGGGTTGACGATAGACACGCTCCGTTACTATGAACGTATCGGCTTAATCCCGCCGGTAACGCGAAGCAGGGGCGGGATACGGAACTACGGCGAAACAGACTGCCGGTGGGTTGAGTTTATCAAGTGTATGCGGTCGGCGGGAATCCCTGTGGAAGTGCTGATTGAGTATGTGAGCCTTTTTGAGCACGGGGAAACCACACAGGAAACCAGAAAAAGAATTTTGCGGGAACAGCGGGAACTACTGGCGGCGCGGATAGCGGAACTACAAAAGACGGCGGAGCTGCTTGACTATAAAATCGCGAATTACGACACCATACTCGTTGAGTATGAAAAAAAATTGCAATAGGAGAAATAAAATGAAAAAGACAAGTTGTTTTCTGGGAGGAATCATCCTCATCGTTACAGCCTTGATGATAACCGGCTGTGCTCAAAAAGCGGCGGCCCAAGGGCTGCCGGCGCGTCCGATTGCTCAGGCCGGGACAGCAGGGGCCGCGAAAGTCTACATGACCGCTGATATTAGCCCGGCGGGGCTGGCGGCGGTCTACAATGCTTTGGGACGGACGGCGAGCGGCAAGGTGGCCGTCAAAATCAGCACGGGTGAGCCGGGGGGCCACAATTTCCTTCAGCCCGCCCTTATCGGCCCCTTCGTCAAGGCGGTAAACGGTACGATTGTGGAATCGAACACCGCCTACGGAGGGCGGCGGGCCAGTACGGCCATGCACTATCAGGTTGCCAAAGACCACGGTTTTACCGCCATTGCGCCGGTAGTCATACTTGATGAAAACGGCGACATCCCCCTGCCGGTTTCCGGCGGCACACACCTCAAACAGGACTATGTGGGCGCTCATTTCAAGGACTATGACTTTCACGTCGTCCTTTCCCACTTCAAGGGGCACGCCATGGGGGGCTTCGGCGGGGCGCTCAAGAATATGTCTATCGGCTACGGCTCCTCCCGGGGCAAGGCGTGGATTCACAGCGCGGGCAAGAGCTTCACCAACCCCTGGGGCGGTGCGCAAAACGCCTTCCTTGAGTCCATGGCCGAAGCGGCTAAGGCAGTCTCTGACGCAAGCGGTGGGCGTATCCTGTATATCAGCGTGATGAACCGCCTCTCCGTTGACTGCGATTGCAGCAGCAATCCCGCCGAGCCTGATATGCACGACATCGGCATCCTCGCCTCCCTCGACCCTGTCGCGCTGGATAAAGCCTGTGTCGACCTCGTGTACGCCGCCCCGGACGGACGCTCGCTTATCCAGCGCATTGAATCCCGAAATGGCGCGCTCACGATGACCCACGCCGCGAAAATCGGGTTGGGTAGTTTGGAATATGAACTGGTTAAATTGTAAACCACAGGAGAGTTACCCAATGAAAAGGAACTTGAAAAAACGGGGATTTGGATTGATGCGGCTTCCACTTGGTGAGGCAGGTAATTATGGAAGCCTCAATCAGGAATTGTCGGCAAAGATGATCGATAGGAGGTAACGCAATGAAAAAATCAATCTTCATTTTCATGCTTGCACTTTCATGTATCTTTACCGTCTGTGCTCAGAATGGTGGAGTGGGAAACACACCCCAAGGAGGCAACGTGAAAATCACAATCAATGACAATAAGGCACTTACAGCAACCCTCATTGACAACTCTACGTCACGGGCAATTATTGCGAAACTCCCTTTGACAATTCCCTTGACGGACTTGTATGCGCGGGAAATGTGCTACCATTTT
>JAITOJ010000091.1 GCA_031290005.1 Treponema sp.
TTTGCGTTGGGCCGTGGCCCTTTTGTCTTGGGCCGTGGCCCTTTTGTCTTGGGCCGTGGCCCATTTGTCTTGGGCCGTGGCCCATTTGTTTTGGGGAGTCTCTCAAACCGTCAAACGAAAGAAGGCGAAGCCGCAACCGGCCTCGCCTTCTGGTTTCTTTCCAAATAATGCCATACAATGCTCCTTGTAAAAATTATTTTTTTCATGGTATTCTTGTGACCATGATGACGATACAACAAACGGTAAAAATTCCGGTCAGTCGGAAAGTGCATTTTTATGTGTCTCTGCCGGAAGACGCTCCGTGCGGATGGATGGATGTTCTCATGGATTTTAAGTCGGCTGATGTTCAAACCGGAAAACATACTACCCGCCGAGGTTACCGACATGTTAACCCAATACACCAATACCGCTCTTGCCAAAGTAGAAAAATCCCTCAATGATTTACACCGGCAGTACAGTACGCTTACGCACAAGGTTTGACAAACCTCCCCGCATCATTTATTGTAGAGAAACAGGAGATACTATGAAAACACCAATAACAACCCCGAAAGCCCCTGCCGCTATCGGGCCTTATTCGCAGGGCATCGAAACCGCGCAGTTTGTGTATACCAGCGGACAGCTTCCGGTCGATATGGAAACCGGCGCGCTGGAAATAGCGGATATTCGGAAGGCGGCGAAGTATTCTTTGGAAAACTGCAAGGCCGTTCTGGAGGCCGCCGGAGCGTCCCTCAAGGATGTGGTAAAGACCACCGTGTTTCTGACCGATCTGGCTGACTTTGCGGCCATGAACGAGGTCTATGCGGGATATTTTCCCGCTGACCCGCCTGCCCGAAGCTGCGTACAGGTTGCCGCGCTGCCCAAAGGCGCAAAAATCGAAATCGAACTGCTGGCGGTAAAGTGACACAAAAATCCGCTTTCTGCCTTGTCATGCTCTTCGCGTTTCTCGCGCTCCCCGGCCCGGCGGAGGTTTTCCGGTTCAAATACCGCCAGGGCGAAACCTACCGCATCCTGTCCACCGTGGACGAGGACGTATTGGTGAACGGCGAGCTTGACCACCACGCGGAAATCGTCAACCGCATATCCGTCATCGTCACCGAAGTGCAGGGTACAAAAGCCCGGCACGAGGTGACTTTTATGACCGCCGAAAACTCCACCGGCGCGCTCTCCGGGCGGCACTTTGAATGGGGCGCGGAATACCAGAGCGTATTCACCCGCGACCAGTACGGCAAATACACCATGCTGGACACCTACTTCATGCCCGTTGTGCGGGATGTGCCGCTTTTCCCTGAAGGAGACGTGCCGCTTGGCGGGTTCTGGGCCGCCAAAGGCGAGGAAGCCCACGACCTCCGGCGCACCTTCAATGTCAGCCGGCCATTCAAAGTCCCCTTTACCGCCCAGTATGTCTACGAGGGCACGGAACAAACCGGGGACGGCAGGACGCTCCACATCATCACCGCCCAGTACACCATGGAGTTTGCCAGCCCCCGGCCTTTCCTGGGCCAACAAAACACCGAATATCCCGCAAAGACCACGGGCCAATCCAGCCAGGTTATCTACTGGGACAACGACAAGGGCGCGATCGACCATTATTCCGAGGAATTCCGCATCCTGATTACCACCTCCGCCAGAAATAGCTTCGAGTTCGCCGGAACTGCCCGCGCGGAAGTGACCGCCTATGAACAGCGCGCGGAAGATTCCGTTGCGGACATTCAGGCCCAAATCGACTCCCAGGGCATCCAGGACGTCACCGTGGTGACCGATGACCGGGGACTCACCCTGAGCATCGAAAACATCAATTTTGACCCTGATTCCGCGGTGCTGGGGGAAAGCGAAAAGCAAACCCTGAACAAGATTGCGGAGATTCTGCGGGCCTTCCCGGACAACGACCTGCTGATTAGCGGTCACACCGCCCGTGCGGGCACTACGGCCATGCAGCAGCAGCTTTCCGAACAGCGGGCCAAGGTCATCGCGGATTATTTGGTTTCCATAGGAGTGCGGGATGCCCACCAGGTGTTCACCCGCTGGTTCGGGGCGGACCGGCCTGTCGCGTCCAATGACACCGAAGCGGGGCGGGTAAAAAACCGCCGGGTAGAAATCACCATTTTGGATAAATGACCCTAAGGAGGCGTCCATGAGATATACCCTGATGCACCGGACAATTCCGGTCGCTTCTATTCACATTGACGACGTTACGCTGGGCATCAATAAAATCACTGAAATTTTCCGCGCCGAACATATGCCCCTGGGCGTTCTGCCGGGAACCAATAACGAGTCGGCGCGGCAGCTCAACGCATGGTGGATGGGGCGGGCCATTCCTGCCAGCCGGTCAGGCTTGCGGGAAGCCCTGGAAATTATGCATATATCATCGCCCAAACTGCTGCTCGTTAAATGTTTCGGACTGTCCCTTTCAGACCAGTATTGGGTGCGCCCGGACAATAAACCGCTCACCTGGGAAAGCGTCAATTTTTTCCACAACGATTTTTCCGATGACGTGGGGAACGCCCTTTTTGGCAGGGCTGTGGGCGGAGCAATCAGTCTGAGTTCCCCGGACAACACCTCTGACGGCTGGCTCAAAAAGAAATGGGTAATTGCGGACGGCAAACGAATGCTGCTGAAAGGCGGGAGCGGGCCGTACTATCAGGAGCCTTTTAATGAAGCGGCGGCGGCTTCCCTTATGGAACGCCTCGGCATTCCCCACGCGCCCTATTCGATTGCGTGGGACAAGGGTAAAGCCGGTGAAAACGCGTATCCCCTGAGCGTCTGCGAGGACTTTGTTTCGGGCGATACGGAACTTATCAGCGCTTGGCATATCCTGAGCACTCAAAAGAAACCAAATCATTTGTCCTACTATCAGTTTTTCCTGCACTGCTGCGAAGCCCTGGGGATTCCCGGAATGGAGGAGTACCTTGACCGCCTGCTTGCGGTGGACTTTTTGACGGCCAACACAGACCGGCACTATAACAATTTTGGCGCGCTCCGCAAAGCTGAAACGCTGGAATGGCTGGGCCCCGCTCCGGTCTTCGACACCGGGACCTCCCTGTGGCATGACCAAATTGAAACATTGATACATCCGGCATTCAAAGTTTCCAGCAAGCCCTTCAAATCTACCCATGAGGAGCAAATTAAGCTGGTGCGCTCTTTTGACTGGCTGGACTTCAACGCCCTCAAGGGGATTGACGAAGAATA
>JAITOJ010000137.1 GCA_031290005.1 Treponema sp.
AATTTGACGGTAGAAAATTGTGGGATTCTCAAAAACCCCTCACCGTATATATGGATTTTTTTATGCGTTTTGGGACATTTTTTGGGGGAAATTCGGGGGAATTTGTAAAAAAAGAGGGGCGTACACAAAACACAGGGAATGTGGTATACTGGGGCTAAGGAGTTTGATATGGAAGCAACAAAAAAAATGACCAGCAGGGAAAAGACGGCGCTTTGGATGGAATCCTACAAAATGGAAGATGCCGGCAAAAAGGAAGATGCCTTGGCCTTTCGCATGAAAATGATACCTCTGGAACCCTGGCTGGCGAAGATCGCCAAAAAGAGGCTCGGGGCCGATTTTCTGAGAGACGGCTGGAATTTGACTGAAGTGGAGGCGGAGTTTGGACCAGATTGGCTTGACCGATGACAAATAGAGGGGAGAGATGGCAGAGGGGTTGCCGCTTGTCTTTTAAGGGGAAGTGAGGTATACTGGAAGCATGGATGAAGCCTTGCGTATTTATATGGAATAAGAAAAGCTGGTTTATGGAGGAAATAGAAAATGACTAGTCAAGCGCCGGTAAAAGACATGAATACGATACGGAAATTAGGGATTGAGGTATTAACCGAACGGCTGGGCCCCATTGGTATGATCGAATTTATGCACCAATTTGATTCCGGCTACGGTGACTATACCAAAGAACGCCATGAATGGCTGGATAATCTCAGTATTGAAGATATAAGCGATGCACTAAAGCACTGAGCCTGCCGGTCTCTATTTGTCTGTAGGAGAGTTTTATGCAGAATTATGTAAAGGAAGTTGAAATCATACCTCGCATCAATTATCTGGTTTTTCGCAAGTGCCCCGCGGGCTGGCATATCCCCCCGCATCTTGTGGATGATTACGATATAACCTATGTTATAAGCGGCAATGCCCAGTACACCATAAACGACAAGGTCTACGATTTGGCTCCCGGGGATTTGCTCTGCCTGTCCGACGGTGACAAAAAAGAGGCCATTACGTATTCCGACCGGCTTATGCATTGCTTTTCGGTCAATTTCCGGCTGTATAACGCGCCGCATGGGGGGGGGGGGGGGGGGGTTTTAACCATTACGGTTTTGTAAAAAATCGGCGCAAAAAACGAAATCATCCAGCTTTTTCATGAACTGGTATACACCTGGCTGGGACGCAGGCCGGGGCATACCATCAGGGCGACAGGACTGCTTACCCTGATTCTGCACCGTTTCTACGAGTTATTCGTATACAATATTGATTCCCTTGACGCCGACTACCGGATACAAAAAATATGCCGCTATATCGCCGAGCATTACAGCGACCAGCTCACCGTGCGCGAGATGGCGGAACGGCTGAACCTGAACCCGGTCTATTTTGGCGCTCTTTTCAAAAAAGAAACCGGCGTCACCATGAACCAGTACCTGATACAAACCCGCATGAGGAACGCGGAAAATATGCTGCGAAGCGGCGAATATAAAATAAAAAAAGCCGCCGAACGCTGCGGCTACACCGACATGTACTATTTCCGCAAACAGTTTAAGGCCCAGATAGGCATCCCGCCTTCTCAGTGTATCCCCAAAAGGCAGCAAATGCACGTAACTATATAACCGGAAACGGTAATTTCTTGTCATTATCCCGCCCGTATGCTATACTCTTGCCAGAGGAAACGTATGAAACTACCCATAGGCATACAGACCTTTTCCGACATACAGCGAAACGGCTATGTATACGTAGACAAAACCCGGGAAATCCACCGGATGATAAATCGCGGCAAAGTATTTTTCCTGTCCCGGCCCCGGCGTTTCGGCAAGTCCCTGCTCATCAGTACCCTTGAGGCTATTTTTAAGGGGGAGAAGGCCCTGTTTGAGGGGCTGTACATTGCCGATAAAATTGACTGGAACGAATGGTATCCGGTTATCAAGCTGGACTGGGGCGGCATCAGCCATTTCTCGGCGGCGCAAATGGAGGAAGGGACCGCGATACATCTGAAAAGAATAGCCGCTTCCCATGACATAACCCTTGAGCAGACTCGGGCATCGGATCGATTTGAGGAATTGATAGACATTTTGCATCAGCAAACCGGCAGGCAGGTGGTGGTCCTGGTAGACGAATACGATATGCCTATACTGGATGCTTTGGACGGGCCGGTGGAAATAATTGATGAAATACGAAAATTTCTGCAATCCTTTTACAAAGTTCTTAAAACCGCCGACGAGCATTTGCGTTTTGTGTTTCTCACCGGGGTATCCAAGTTTTCCAAGGTGTCGATATTTTCCGGACTGAACAATCTGAATGATATTACCCTTGACGCTGAATATGCCGCCCTCTGCGGGTATACCCAGGATGAGTTGGAGCGTTACTTTGATTCGGCGATTGATGAGATGGCGCTGGCTCAACAGCGGAGCAGGCAGGACCTTTTGGAACGTATCCGTTATTGGTACAACGGTTTTTCCTGGGACGGGGTGACCCCGGTATACAATCCCTTCTCAACGCTGCTGCTGTTTAGCAAAAAAATCTTCAGAGACTACTGGTTTGAAACTGGGACGCCCACATTTCTGGTCAACATCATCAAAGAACGCAACGATGTAAAAGTTCTGCTGGAACCTGTTGAAATAAACGATTCAAATCTTGACAGTTTCGACTACCGGACTTTGGACACCAAAATATTGTTATTCCAAACCGGTTATCTTGCGGTAAAGCAGGTGATTAAAGATCATTTTGGAGAAAAGCTGATATATACGCTGGGTGTTCCGAATGAAGAAGTGCGTTCAGCGATGCTGGAATATTTGACGAGCAGTTTTGCCGCGTATCCGGTGTCTGATACTGCTATCATGCGCGGTCGCATGATGGGCCAGCTTTTCGATGGCGATGTAAGCGGCCTTGAGAGGAATATACGGGAACTGTTCGCGGGTATTCCCAATCAACTGCATCTGCCCTGTGAAGCCTATTATCATTCATTGCTGCTGCTGTGGCTGAATATGCTTGGGTTTGACGTGCAGGCGGAAGTATCCACCGACAAGGGACGGATAGACGCGGTGTGGACATGGGAAGACCGGGTGGTGATAGCGGAAGTGAAATATGCGGTGAAAGGGAGGGTAGGACCGCTTTTGAAAAAAGCGATGGCGCAAATCCGTAAACAGTGTTACTATGAGCGGTATAACGGCGTGAAGCGCAGGATAGCGTTATTGGCGATAGGGTTTGCGGGAAAAGACATTTCCTGCCGCATGACGGAACTAGCCGTATAAAAAGTTACATAAAACCCTCAAAAGTTACTTGAAACAAAATAAATGATATGATAGACTAAAACCATTATCGGGCAATAGCGCAGTTGGTTAGCGTACAAGTCTGGGGGACTTGGGGTCCCCGGTTCAAATCCGGGTTGCCCGATTTCGACACGGTATGGAATAATATCATAGTATATTGGTATTGCATATGAAAGATTATTAAAGCGGCCCAATTTTTTATTTATAAAAGCAAAGAAAATAAAAAAATTATTCAAAACGTATCAATCCGGTGATAGTCTCTGTATCAAGGTGAATACCGCTTATCAGGATATGCCCTCCGTCTCCCGCAGTAACCTCCGCAATGGCCAAAGGACTAATAGTTTTTGCCAGAAGCGGCGCCGCAACCGACGCCAAACGCTCATTATGGATATTGACATCCAGGGACAGGACATACCCTTCGTTCTGCCCGTTCTTTTTCAAAATCCCGGAAGCGGAAGCTCCGTTCAGAATGGGCAAAATAGCAAGGGCCAGCCTCAGTGAATCGGGCAGCACTGTCAACGCCTGGGGCAGAAAAAACGCTATATCCGAACCGGAAACTGTCTCGGCCATCCATTGCGGGACATCCGGGGGTAATTTGGAATCCTGCCGGGCAAGCATTGTTTTCACATCCCGGGCGATAAAAAGCAGCCCCGGCGTACCGGTATAGATTTCTATGTCTGTTGTCTCATGGCGCAGCACATTTTTCTGGACAGCCGCCCAGCCGTTTTTTTGAGTAAACGCTGACTTCAGCACAGTGCGGGAAAACGAACCGGCCACAGCCAGCTCTGCCGGCTTGGAATCAGGACCAAAGCCGCCGTATAAGATGTGGATGCGTGAAATGATTTGGTTTACCGTGTGTTCCGGCAGAGCGCCGAAAAATTGTGTCATAAACCGGCCCGCGAGCTGTTCATTTCCTTTTACCGGAAAATAAACATACAATTCGTGGCTGTCCATCAGGGTAAAGGGGTTTATTTTTTTTATTGGGGACTGGGCCGTTTGGCAGCCGAAAAAAAAGACAAAAACCGCGGCCAACAGCGCAAAAAACAAAAGGATGCGTCTCATATTATTGCAAGCTCCGCAATACGCTTGAGTCCCCGGATGGTAAGCTCTTTATCCACCTGCTGGAAGATCGCGGTAAGCGGCTGAAGGGCATTGTTAAGCCCGCCGGTGGCGATGACGTGAATATCGCCGGGTGCGATACCTTCCTTTTCCGCCAGTTCCGCCTTCATTCGGTTCACCAGAGATTCCACCAGCCCCTGATAACCCAGCACGACCCCGGCCTGAATCGACTGAATCGTGTTAAGCCCCAGGGTTGAGGACGGCGCTTCCAAGGGAACCGTAGGGAGCTGAGCGGCGTTGCTGAACAGGGATTTTATGGCTGTGCCGATTCCCGGCGCAATGGCCGCTCCCCGGATATGTCCGAGGGAACCCACGGCTATGAAGCTGAGGGCAGTACCGAAATCACCCACAATACAAGCGCCCTTGAAGCGGCACCAGGCTTCCACGGCATTGCAAACCAGATCGCCGCCGATTTCGTGGGCCACATCCTCAGAAATTTTTATCGGCAGTTTTGGGAAAATTTGGGGATTGACCAGCAGGGGTTTTTGTCCGGTCATGGTGGAAATCATACCTACAAAAGGTGCAGTTAAGGCTGGAACCACGGAACTCAGGACAGATGAGCGGACAGCGGCAATTTCAACACTCGCGTCGTGAAACAGGGAGCGCAGAATCGAGCCGTATTCGTCTCCGGTGCGCCGGGTATCGCTGAAAATACGCCAATTATGGCGCAAGGCGTCGCCCTCGAAAAGGGCTGCCACAATATTTGTGTTCCCTATATCAACTGCCAGCAGCATGGCTTTACTTTACCCTCACCATAAGCTTTTCCGGTTCGTTGACCATCAGGGTGGGTTGGCCGATAGCGTCCAGGGCGTCCCGCCAGAGCGAGCCGTCCGGGTCAACCCGGTGGCGCTGTTGAATCACCAGGTTGATGGGGATATGCACGTACCGGTCGTGCATGAGGCCGATAACCAGCTTGGTCTTGCCAGCCATTGCCGCGTGCACCGCGTTGTTCCCCAGGCGCTCGCAATAAATCGAGTCGGTGGCAGACGCCACGGCGGAACGCACCTGATAGCTGGGGTCGATGTATTTCAGGTTGATGTGGATGTTCTTTGACTCAAAATGCCTGGTGATTTTGTCCCGCAGCAACTGGCCGATGTCTCCCAGCCGGATATTGCCGGAAGCGTCCTTTTCTCCCGTGGCCCGGAGCAGTTCCTGGCCCGCCCCTTCCGCCACGATGACCACCGCGTGATGGCGCTTCACAATCCGGTTTTCCAAATGGGTCAGAAAGCCGTTGGGCCCGTCCAGGTCAAAGGGAAGTTCGGGAATCAGGCAGAAGTTCGCCTCGTGGCTGGCCAGGGCCGTTGCCGTTGCGATGAACCCCGACTCCCTGCCCATGAGCTTGATAAGCCCGATGCCGTTGATGTGGGAATGGGCCTCCATGTGGGCCGTGGATACCGCCTCGGCGGCTTTCTGTACCGCCGTATCAAACCCGAAGGAACGCTGGATAAACATCAGGTCGTTGTCCACAGTCTTGGGGATTCCCACCACAGCCACCTTCATGCCCCGGCGTTCGATTTCTTCCGTCACCTCCAGAGCGCCCCGCTGGGTGCCGTCTCCGCCCACGATGAAGACCATGTTCATGTTCAGGGCTTCGATGGTATCCGCAATCTCGCTGACCCGGTTGCCGCCTCCCCGGCTGGTTCCCAGGAAGGAGCCGCCGGTTTTGTGAATTTCGTCCACCACATCCGGGGCCAGGTCGATGGTATCAAGCCCCTGGTCGGCCAGGAGGCCCTTAAACCCGTAGCGGATGCCCCGGATGCGCCGCACCCCGTAGCGGTCATACAGACACCGGACAATGGCCCGGATAACGTCGTTTATGCCCGGACACAGGCCGCCGCAGGTGCAGATGCCCGCGTTGACGTGCTGGGGGGTAAAGTAGATATATTCCCGGGGTCCCGCCTTTTCTACCACGTTGGTGGGCAGTTTTTTCTGCCCCTTCACGGCCTCCGATTTTTGGGTTATGGCCGAATCCACATCCAGGTCGTACCGGATATAGGACTCGTCTTCAACATAGTTTGCCTTGTAATCCCCGTCTTTTGTGGAAAGCATGATAGGGGAGGGGATTTTACAGGGGCCGAGGGTCTCGATACTGAAATCGTATTGGAGTTTCATTTTATATTCCTTTATGGTAATTCTAGCACAAAGGCGAGTTTGGTGTCAACGATACTCTTGTTCCTGCCGATACTCTAAGCGTATGAAAACACAAATCGCGCTATTTGCCGGAAACGCAAACCCCTATCAGTTTGAAAAAGCCTTTGCGGGTCGTTCCGCCTTTGAGCGCAGCCTGGACTGGGCTTTGGCATTCCCGCAGGCAGCCGAAACCGGGGACTTTGAAAGCCCCCTGATTCTTACGGACAGCCAGACCGACGCGTCCGCCCGCGCCCAGCTTGCGGGCCGCGGAAACCCGGAGGTATTGTGCCGTCCCTCCTGGTCAATCGCGGACATGACGGCGGCACTGGCATCTCGCTGCAAAGAGCGGGGCGTACAGACCCTGCTCTTTTGCCTGGGGGCAAGTCCCTTTTTGAACAGTGAATTGGCCAAAACCGTGCTTGCCCACCATCTGCGCTACGTGTGCGAATACACCTTTGCCGACGGCTATGCCCAGGGGCTTGCACCGGCAGCAATCGATGCCGGTGCGCTGGAAATTTTGGCCGGTCTGGCGGAAAAGGATTTTGCCAATAAACCCGTTACAGCGGAAGCCCTGTTTGCGGTCATCAAGGGAGACATCAATTCCTTTGAAGTAGAAACCGTAATTTCCCCGGAAGACCTGCGGCTCCACCGCTTTGATTTTTCCTGCCTGTCCAAACGTACTTTGGAGGTCTGCAAAAACCTGTACGCCGCGGCCCCAAAAACCGGAGGCATCAATGCCCTGGATGCGGTTGCTATCGGCCGCCTTGCGGCGGAAACGGAAAACGTGCGGCGCACCATACCTTCCTTTTACAACGTGCAGGTGTCCTGCTGGGACCCGTTCGACACCCTGTACAGCCCCTATCCGGCGGCATATGCCGAAAAATTCGGCCACCATCCGGCGGTCTCGCGGGAAAAAAATCCCCGCTGGCATATGGACGCCCGCCGGTTCAAGGCGCTGGCACAGGAAATGGCCGCCCTCTCCGGCGAAGCGGTAGTGTCCCTGTCCGCCTGGGGGGAGCCGCTGTCTCACCCGGAGTTCGCGGAACTGGTTTTCGCTGCGATGGCGGAGCCGGGGCTGTCGCTCCTGGTCGAGACCAACGGCGCGCTGGTCACTCAGGTTCTGGCGGAGACAATCGCGGGTATCGTCAAGCGGGCGGGGAAACGTACCAACGGGCACGAGCCGGTCTACTGGATTGTCAGCCTGGATGCCGTAGATGAAGAGGCCTACCGGCGGATTCACGCCGTGCCGCCCGTCACTGTTGACGAAGTGGAACTACCCACCCTGAAAAAGGCGAAGAAGGCGGTGGAGATTTTGGAAGCGGCGTTCCCCGGCGCGGTCTATCCCCAGTTTACGCGCATGAACGAGAACGAAGAGCAGTTGGAGTCATTCTACCGCCTCTGGAAGGAGCGGGGCAATCTGATTATCCAGAAATATGACTGGTTCTGCGGCCGCCTGCCCGACCGCCGCCCCGCAGACCTGTCCCCCCTGGACCGCAATCCCTGCTGGCATCTCCTCCGGGACATGATTATTCTGGCGGACGGCAGCGTTCCGGCCTGCCGGGAACAGGTGTTGTCCGGGGTCATAGGAAATGTGTTTGACGACGGTCTGGAAAACGTCTGGAAGCGGGGAGGGACGTCTGGTGAACTCTGTAAGGACTGCGATGAATACTATACCTTTAATTTTTAACGAAAAACAAATCCGGCGCACCATTTTGGGAGGAACGGAGGCGCCGCAGGATGTCCAGGTTCCTGCGGCGGCGGTACTCCTGAACCACAGCGGCAACCAGTACCGCGACCAGACTTTGGACAATCTCCAGAAAAATGGCTTTGAGTCGATTATTTCTATTGAATCCAGTCAGGACAACTATCTCATTGAGGATTTATCCCGGCGGTTCCCGGCAGTCACGTTCGTGCTCTTGCACGAGGAAGCGACCCTCGGCGAAATGATTAACACCGCCGTTGCCGAAACCAGCGCACCATACTTCTTTGTGCTCCGGGATTCCCTGAAAATCACCGCCCAGCTTATTAACCCCCGGTTTTTCGGGTATCCGGGACAAACCGGTTCTCTGGTTGTGTCGCCCCGGCTTTTTTCGCGGGACATGCGGCCTCTGCCCATCGGGTACGCCCCGGCCATTGACCGCAGCCGCTTTACCGTCCGGGTGTCCCCGGAGATCTCCGAAGGCGGCAAGACCCTCTATCCCTATGACTTTGTCGGCCTCTATAATAGAGGAAAGTTTATGCAGCTCGGCGGATTTGACCATACCATCACCGCTCCCTACTGGCAAAACCTGGACTTTGCCCTCCGCGCCTGGCTCTGGGGGGAATTCATCACGTTGTCGCCCCGGCTTCAGATTTCATACGACACCGACCCGGTGGAGCCGGATGCCAGCGCCAACGCCGCATACCAGCGGTTTTACCTGAAGAATATCGCCCCGGTGGTAAAAACCGGTTACGGCTATATTCCGGGGAGCGCCTTTTTCAGTTACTGGCAGCGGAGCCGGGCTGGTTTTTTTACCGCCCGGCGGCAATTTTCCGAAGGCCGCCGCTGGGTAGAGGCAAACCGGTTTCGTTTTACCCAGGACATCCACTCCCTCTGCGCCGCCTGGGAACGCGAGGCGGAATGACCGTCGGCGTAATCATACAGTGCCGTCTTGCTTCTACCCGGCTGCCCCAAAAAGCCCTGCTCCCCCTGGGGGGCAAAAGCGCGATTTTGTGGACCCTGGACGCCATGCGCCGCGTTCCGGCGGAGACGTATGTTTTGGCCTGCGACTTCGACTCCGAAGCAACGCTGCGCCCCCTGGCGGAACAGGCGGGTTGGGAGTGTTTCGCGGGCCCCAAAGATGACGTTCTGGAACGGTTTTGCCGGGCCGCTGCCCGGCGCCGCATTGACCTCATAGTCCGGGCCACCGGGGACAATCCTTTCCTTTTTTACGAGGCCGCCGCCGCGTCGGTGGCGGAAGCGCAAAAGACCGGCGCGGACTACTTCACCTTTACCGGACTTCCCCACGGAAGCGGTGTGGAAGTCCTTAAAACAGCGGCCCTGCGGGACGCCAATGCCCATACCGCTGACCCATATGAGCGGGAGCATGTGGGCCCCGCCTTATACCGGCATACCGGGGCGTACTCCTGTGTTTTTACGGAAGCCCCGGTGGAATGGCGCAGGCCGGACTTGCGGACGACTATTGACACCCCGGCAGATTACCGCCGCGCCCAGCGGGCCCTGCGGCTGCTTGCGGGAAACACGCCGGAAGGCAAAGATGCGGGCGGGCCTTTTTCGGCAGCCCAAATCTGCGCCGCCTTTACCAATCCGGCGGTGACCCGTCCGGTTTTCTGCGTCCCTTCGGTACAAAAGGGCAGGGGAACGGGCCACCTGCGCCGCGTCCTGGCCCTGGCGCAAGAAACCGGCGCGGATGTGTATGTCCCCGGGGAATGCGGCCTGGCGGAAACCGCCGCTCTGGTTGCGCAGGCCATCGCCGGGGGGCTTGCGCCCTGGCAAATCACAGACAGTCTGCCCCAAAAGGGTGAATACGCCCTGATTCTGGCGGACGCCTTCGCGCTTACCCAGGCCGAGTCACACACATTCAGCGCCCTGGCCCCCCTGGCGGCCATAGACGAAGGGTCAGAGCATACGGCGTACTGCGATTATGTGCTGGACAGTATTCCCGCGTATAAGCTTACCCGCAAAGCCAACGCGGTTCACTCGGAATTTATCCCCCTGCCCATGAACCGCCGCCGTTCCGGGGACAGAGCTTGTGATACCGTGCTGGCGGTTTTTGGCGGTGAAGATCCGGCGGGCCTGACCCTCCGCGCCGCCAGTGCCTGCGCCGAATGCGGCAAAACCGTTACGGCAATCACCGCACATCCCGTGGAAAAACAGCGAAAAATTCCCGCGCGTCTGGCGGGAAAAATCACGTTTATTGAGCCAGTGCAAAATCTGCGGGAATCCCTGTATTTGTACGATGCCGTGATTACCCATTACGGCTTTACCGCCTTTGAAGCCGTTGCCGCGGGCTGTGCGGTCATCCTGCTGGGCACAACCCCCCTGCATACCGCACTGGCAAAAAAATACGGTTTCGCGTACGTGCCGCAAGGCTCGCTTGCCCCGGCAAGACTGCCCCGCGCCCTGGCGAAACGCTTTGGTAAGCCGGAAACGCTGTATCGTGTCCTGGGGTTTATGGCCCCTGGCAGCAGAACCGAAGCGGCAGGGCACACCGGGGCGGGCAGCTTGAGCGGCTTTGTGCGCCGCCTTGCCCAGGGCGAACGCCTCCCGTGCCCTCTGTGCGGCAAAGCCCACCCGGAAAATGGCGACCGAATCATTGCCCGCACGGAGGAACGCACCTTCCGGCGGTGCGGCACCTGCGGGATTGTGTATATCGCCTGGACCAACGCAAAACCCGCTGCGGCCTATAACGAATCCTATTTTTTCGCTGAATACAAAAATCAGTACGGCAAAACCTATCTTGAAGACTTTGCGGCCATCAAGGCTCAAGGGGCGCGGCGGTGCAAAATCATCAATTCCCTGTACCGGCGGCGTCCCGGCCCAAACCAAACGCCCCCCGCGCTTTTGGACGTGGGCTGCGCCTACGGCCCCTTTTTAAGCGCCGCCCGCGACGCCGGGTGGTCGGTACACGGGCTGGATATTTCGAAAGAAGCGGTGGATTACGTGGCGCAGACCCTGGCCTTCCCGGCGGTGTGCGGGAACTTTGCGGAACTAGAGCCGGAAAATCTGTTCGCTCAGTTTGAGAAAATCCAAGGCAACCGAAAAGGCGGTGGAACTGTGCGCTATTGGGACACGAGTACTGAAAAAGCGACAGAATTACGGGAGGAATATTTTGGAACCCCGGAGGAATTGAGAGAAAAGGCACGGCCTGAACGACAGGCCCGGAACAAAGAGGAGGCGGATAGTATCTTAAAAGAAATAGCGAAAAATGGCCTCCTGCATAATGCCGCGAATCCGGCTCTTGTGGTGACATTGAGCAATACCTCAATTAGAAAAATATTGGATGACAAGGCGGTGAAAAAATCTTTCAGCGAGGGGGCGCATTTTCTTGGGGCGGCAAATATTGACAAATTGTTTTTAAACGCTATTGAGCCATGGCAATTTCGGCTTGACCCACGCAAAGAAAACAGGGATATACAATCACGGAAATTTTTGTATTCCCCCTTATTGTTTGAGGAAAAAATCGTACCGGTCAAACTGACGGTAAAACAATACAAAACCGAGGCAAACGGAATCAGATTATATTCAATAGAGGCAATTGATATTGATTTGGGTAAAAAAAGAGAGGATGTGGGTAACTTAGCGTCATATCCGTTTGCAGAAACAAACGCACAAGAGCGCCCCTCTTACACATCCTCTTGGGAAGATACATCAGTATCTTCAATTAGTAAAATATCACAGGGTTTTGATTCTGTCAATATGTGGTTTGTCATCGAGCACTTTCAGGCCCTGGGCAAGGCCCTGGACAGGGCCTCGGCAGCGCTGAAAGCGGGCGGCATCTTTGCCTTTTCCACTCCCTCGGCTTCTGGCGTGTCGGCTCAATACAACCGGGACGCTTTTTTTGCCCAAAGCCCCCGGGACCACTACACTCTGTGGGAACCGGAGCGGGCAAGGCGAATCCTGCGGCAAAAGGGTTTTACGGTGGTTCGCATGGTATCCACGGGCCATCACCCCGAACGGTTCCCGGTCTATACAAAGCTCATCCGGTATCCCCGGCTGGCAAAGCTCTGCAAGGCCCTGCTTGGCCAATACAGCCGCCTGTTCCGTCTGGGGGACACCTTTGAAGTCTATTGCGTAAAAACAGGAGGCAAGTAACTACTAACTATGGGAGTAACTATGGAACACAAAAAACACATTCTGATTCTGGGCGCGGGACTCATGCAGCGGCCCGCCATTGAAAGCGCAAAGGCCCTGGGATTTCACGCCACGGTCATTGACGCGAATCCAAACGCCGCCGCCATACCCGGCGCCGATAGATTTGAGCAAATCGACTTGAAAGACCGGGAGGCGGTGCGTGACTTTGCCCTGGTACTCAAGCAAACCCAGGGCCTGGACGCGATTTTTACCGCGGGAACGGATTTTTCCGCCTCCGTGTCCTATGCCGCCCAGGGGTGCGCCTTGCCCGCCCATTCCTTTGAGGCCGCCCTGAACGCCAGCGACAAAATCCGTATGCGCGGCTGCTTCAAAAAACACGGCGTCCCCTCCCCGGAATTCTTCGAGGTTGACTCCCGGACTGCGGGTGCCATCGACGCCGCCTTATCCCAAAACCTTGTTTTCCCCCTGGTGGTCAAACCCGTGGACAACATGGGCGCCCGGGGCTGCCGGCTGGCCCGGAATACGGCGGAATTCCGGGATGCCCTGAATAACGCGGCCTCATCCTCCCGGTCAGGCCGGGTGGTGGTGGAAGAATACATGGAAGGTCCGGAATTTTCCGTGGACGCCCTGGTCTATAACGGCACGCTCACCATCTGCGGCTTTGCCGACCGGCACATCTTCTACCCGCCCTATTTTATCGAAATGGGCCACACCATGCCCTCCGCGTACCCCAAAGCGGACATCGCCGCCCTGGTGGAAACCTTTGCCAAAGGAGCCGCTGCCCTGGGCCTGTCCCACGGGGCCGCCAAGGGAGACCTCAAACTGACCCCCACAGGCCCCATGATAGGCGAAATCGCCGGCAGACTCTCCGGGGGGTATATGTCCGGCTGGACCTATCCCTATGCCTCTGACTGCAATCTGACCGCCGAGGCCATCCGTATCGCCGCGGGGGAAAAACCGGCGCGCCTGGAAGCCCGCCGCACCCCCTTCCTCACCCCTCACCCCTCGCTCTTCACGTGCTACGACCTTCCCGCCAAACGGGTGTGCGCTGAACGGGCCTGGGTCTCCATACCGGGGCACGTGCGGGAAATCGCGGGACTGGAGGACGCCGCAAAAATCCCCAATGTCCGGGACGTATTGCCCCGGATCCGGGCAGGGGACGCGGTAACCTTCCCGCGCAACAACGTGGAAAAATGCGGCAACATCATCGCCGTGGCTGAGGGACAAGAACAGGCCGCGGAAAGCGCCCTGACGGCGGTGAAGGCCGTCACCCTGCGCCTGGAGCCGGGCAATCCCGGCACGGAACGCTTTTTGGCCGGGGAAACCGCCGGAAGCGAAGCCGGATTCCCGCCCGACGCTTTTCCGGTTCCCTCAGTGGTCAAGACGGCCCTTGAGCGGTCTTTGGAAGCCGCTGAAATCCCCGCCAATTCTCCGGCGCTTTCCCATCTTCCCGAATGCCTCGCGCTCTGCCTGGATTCTCTCAGGGACTGGAATTCCCTCACCCTGAGGGAAGCTGTCCAGAAGTTTGACCGGCTCTGTCCCCAGCGCCCCGCGCTCCCCGCCGGGCGGTTCTGGCGCGCCTGTGTTCGGGGAAGCGTTCAGGGAATGCTGTATATTGCCGATACTGTAGTATAGGTGTCAGAAATGCGAGGGATTCCAAGAACACACATTGTATTGTCCGCGCTTTTTCTCATGGCCGCGGGGCTTGCCCACGGGGCTGCGGTAAACACATCCCCGGAAACGGTGAATCTCCTGGATGCGGCCCCCAAAAACGGTATATCCGTGTATTGGGACACCCTGACCGGCTCCGGTATGCTGGAAAAAGACGGGCGGCGAGCCCTGTTCCATGCCGGCGACCAGCTCATGCTTCTGGACTATCAAAAACTCGCCATCATCGACCCGCCCCGGATTGACCAGGGGACTTTGATGGTCTCCCTGGACTTTATGGACACCATAACGGCATTTTTCGGCGTGGATACTGTCCCGCAGGGAGGATTATACCGCGTGGGGGCCATCGTCATCGATGCCGGGCACGGCGGCAAAGACCCCGGAGCCTTCGCCGCCCATACGATTGGGGGTGAAAAAACCACGGTCTATGAAAAGAATATCACCCTGGCTGTGTCCAAGCTGCTCTATGACCAGCTTTCCAAAACCTATCCGGACAAGAAAATCCTGCTTACCCGCAAGGACGACCGGTTTTTGTCCCTGGAAGAACGGGTGGACATCGCCAATGCCGTGCCTTTGGGGGAGCGGGAGGCAATCCTGTTTGTGTCGGTTCATGTCAATTCCTCTCTGAACAACAAATCCACGGGATTTGAGGTCTGGTATCTGAGTCCCGGCTACCGCAGGACGGTACTCACCGGTTCTGAAGGGATTGAAGACAAGGCGCTCCTGACAATTTTCAACGATATGCTGGAAGAGGAATACACCGCGGAAAGCATCCAAATCGCCAAGTCCATATCGGACGGACTGAATAACCAAATCGGTTCCCAAAGTCCCAACCGGGGGCTCAAGGCGGAGGAGTGGTTTGTGGTCAAGAACGCCAATATGCCCAGCGTGCTGGTGGAAATCGGTTTTCTGTCAAACTCCCAGGAGGCGGCCCTCTTGTCCGACCCGGCCTACTTGCGTAAAATCTCCGCCGGCATATATAATGGACTCACCGACTTTGTGCGGGACTTTGAAAAATCACGGGGGTTTACCGGTTTCCAATGAAACAGCGACTTTCACCACTGCCGATAAGACAAAAAATACTGTTTGCTGTTTTCGCCGGATTGCTTGCCGTTTCGGTGTATTTTTATATACATGACCGCTCCGGCGCGCGCCGGATGTTTTATTTTCCTTCTTATGATGGCGTTACTCTCTATACCGAAGTCCGATTTCTGCCCAAAGCGCCTGCCCAGGGAGACATTCGCTTATTTGTGGATGAATTGCTCCTGGGACCCCTGACTGACCGCTGCCGTCCGCTTTTTTCCCAAGGGACACGGACACTTTCCTGCGTTCAGCAGGCACACACGCTCTATCTTGATTTGTCCAGCGAAGGATTTTTCAGCGACGGCGCGGCGGTGCCGGTTCGGGAAGCGGTAGAAATTCTGGGGAAAAATATAAAAGCGAATTTTCCACTTCTTGACACCGTTGAAATATTTATTGCCGGAGTAAAAGTATGTGATAATTGAGCCTCCTGGTTTTTTAAGAGGCTCTTCATTCTCCTAGTGGGAAGCCGTCGGCCAATCAGGGGACACCCCGGCGGGTGAAGGGGCCGCACCCGGGGCCGTGTAGGGTTAACACTCGTGGGAGTGTAGGGTCAACACTCGTAGGAGTGTGGGGTACGCACTCCCTGGGGGTGTGGGGTACACACTCGTAGGAGTGTGGGGTCAACACCCAGCGGGATTTTTTGGAAAAAGCCGCTCAGTGTGTGGTCCACACTAAGCGGTATTTTTGAATCTGCTAACGGGCAGTCTTCCGTTAAAGAACGGTATGGACGAAAAGGTTCGTGAATATATGGATTTATAGCTTTGTTATTACACTGTTGATAGCTTTCGTCGTATATATTGCTTGTGTTGAAATAATAAAAATACTCGAACGAAATAAATATATGAATCTTATATTGTTTGGACATAGGATAAAGATTTAATGGCACCCAGTATAAATTCATTTGGCTGGACTCAAGTTACTACTTGGAATGTTTTACATCAGTATATAAATCATCACATTTTTCCCAAAAATATCCCAAATTCCTTGACACTCTTGTTAGCATATGCTAACTTTATTTTTGTTAGCAACCGCTAACAAAAATAAAGGGATAAGGAAATCTGCATGAGTGTAGTTATAGTCGGCGGGCACGATAGAATGCATTGTCAGTACAAGAACATTTGTAAAAAATTTGGCTGCAAAGCGAAAGTGTTCACCCAAAAAAAATGTAATTTGGACTGCCTCATAGGGAACCCGGATTTAATCGTTCTTTTTACGAATCCGGTGTCTCACAGCATGGCGACTATCGCGCGGAAAGAAGCCGCACACCGTGGGATTACCCTGGTGCAGTCCCATAGCGGCAGCGGAAACGCCTTGAGAACTATCCTGGAAACATCTTTGGGTTGATAGGGCAGGCGTGGGGAGATAACATGAACATCTTAGCGATAGTGATGAGGCGGTCAATATGAAAGAAAAAACCGATTATGCCAACTGGATACCGGGAAAGCTCCTTATCGGTTCGGGGATTGTGGGAATCGTGTCAGTGGTTCTGTTTTTCCTGAGCTTTTTGATGTATGGGGGCGTGGCGATCTTGCTTGCGCGCGTCGCTCTCGTCTTGCTTGCCGTAATTACTGGGGAGCTACTTGGGATTACGCACAGAGTCAATGCGAGAACAACGCCAAAATAGAAAAAGTGTCTCCGAGATACACTTTGTTGACACCAGAAAGAATGATTTTGCGCCCCGATTCCTAAACACGCCTTTGGTACTGGGCGAAACGGGGCTGATATACGGCAGGAAATAAGGGAGAGTATTATATGCTGAAAAAATTCTTTATGAACACCCGTAAGCCCCAGGGCTTTGGCGGTTCTTTTGTATTGTGGAGTATGGGTTGGGGGCACGCCTCGCTCGCGCGGTGGGGCTTGAGCAAACTTACAATCAAGCGCGGCAGTCTTGGCGGGACGCACAAAAATCAAAGAGGGCAGCGTGTCGCAAATTCCGTGGCAGGATGGCGAGTTTGACATTGTTACGGCGTTTGAAACCGTGTACTTCTGGCCGGATTTTGTGAACGACCTCCGGGAAATACGGCGAACGCTGAAACCGGGTGGCTTGTTTTTCATCTGCAACGAATCGTTCAAGTCCGATGACGGCGAAGTTCCGCATCAGAATTTTGTAAACATGCTGGACTTGAAAATGTATTCTCCAAGCGATTTCAAGGTGTCTCTGCGCGAATCCGGTTTTATTGACATCGAAGTCAAAATGAAAGGCTCGTGGGCTTGCGTACTCGCTCGAAATGGTCTGGAACGTGGGGAAATAACATGAAGTTCACGGCGGTGGTAATCCCGGCGACGGTGAAAAATCCGTTTCGTATATTTTGTGGTTGTCGGTGGCTTGGTATGACGCGCTGGTTTTGGACTGCGTATGGTTTTGTCATTCCAGGCGCGTCGTAATTCCCGGCACGGAGGATATGACCGCCGAATACCGCAACTATCTGTTCCACATAAAGGCAAGTGTGAGAGGGTCGCTAAAAGGGCTTGTCGTGTGCGTTTTCGTAGGACTGATTGTTCTCATCGTATCAGCATTAGTGACACATTGAAAAATAGAGATGCTGAAAGCCTATGTGTGAGTGTCGAACCGCATGGTGCGAGAGCGGTGAATTAATCTGAATCGAAAAAAAATTACTAAAAAGTGTCCGCATCCTATTGACAGATATATCAAATAATATGTATTATCCCTACAGTTTTACTAGGAATTTATAGGAGGTAAATCATGAAACCAAGAACAACGGTCTGTTTTGTTCTGGTACTGACGGTTTTTTCCACGGTTCTCTGGGCCGGTGGAAAAAAAGAAACACCCC
>JAITOJ010000104.1 GCA_031290005.1 Treponema sp.
GGTATGTTTAAATGCGCCGACGGCAATTATTACGAAGGCGTAGGCGTGCCGCCCAATCAGGAGGTGGCGCAGGACTGGGATTTGTTCTATAACGGTGGGCGCGATAACGTTTTAGAAGCGGCGATCAAACACCTTGATGACGCATACACACCCTAATTGTGAGTTAACTCCGAAGATTTCAGTTTTCGGAGTTGAGCCTCAATTACCTGTTCCCAGCGAACAGGTAACAATCATAATACAAGGAGACAAAGACGGTTCTCCCGTAAACTAACAGGGAGGAAGAAGTGTCTCACGCAAAGGCGCGGAGGGGAAAAGGGGCGGCTTTCGGGAAGTTTTGGGGGTTCCATCCGTCCGATTCCGTGTATCCCATCCGCCCGGAACCGGTGTGCGCTTTCCCTGCAATAGTGATGTGAGTATCAGTCTGATACGCGTGTGAGTATCAGGCTGATACGCATGTGAGTATCAGGCTGATACGCATATGAGTATCAGGCTGATACGCGTATGCAATACCGGGGGAATACGCGCCGCGGTTACCGGCGGATGGGGAAGGCACTATCCGGCGGGTGTATGGGGCAATTCTGGACGGTAGTGAGGGGCAATCTTGACCGGGTATCATTCAATAAAAGGAAGGAAGGAGTAAACTATGGAACTGTTAATCATTTTGTTCGGCACAGGTATCATGCTATTCATCGGCTTTCATATCAACATATATCTGGCTAACCACCCCAGTAAAAAGATGCAATAAGCGGCGGGAGGCCGCCGTTGTTTTATACAGGGCGTGGGCAGCCGCTGACCGCGAAGACTGCCGGGCGATACTTCTACCGTACATTTTCAATGAGGCAACGCGCCCACTTGACATTCAGCGTTGTAATCGTTAATATATAATCCATAAATGAACGGGCCATTAGCTCAGCTGGTAGAGCAACAGACTCTTAATCTGTGGGTCGAAGGTTCGATCCCTTCATGGCTCAGTCTTTTAAACGTAAAAATTTTTGTAATACAAGGAAAATAAATCAGCGTAAGAAAACGCTACCACCCCAAAAGGCGTGTTTTTTACCTTGATGTACACCAGATATACACCTTTATGTATAACGAAAAACGGCATGGATGTTTTTTGCGCGATACCCGCGGAAGCGGATTCCTTTGGGCCTTGCGGCGGAGTATGCCGCTTTCTACCGGGTCTGTTCCCTTTTTTATATGCCCCTGAACATCCGCAGGAAGTCATCTGCCTTGCCTTTGGGGATATTCTCCGAAACTTCCGTAGAGTTCTACGAGAGTTTGCGGGGATTCTACGAAACTTTGGGAGTATCCCCAAAAGCGGAAAACAAGATGAATGGATTTCATTGACATTACGGGGATTGAATCGTCCAGCATAATTGCAAAACCTTCGCGTTTGTACTATGATGTTCCTGTTATGACTGCGTCCCCAGCACTTGACCAGCATCTTTCTCTGCTCAACCCCGAACAGCTCGAGGCGGTACAGCACAACAGCTCGCCCCTTCTGATTCTGGCCGGGGCCGGGTCGGGGAAGACCCGGGTAATCACCACCAAAATCGCCTGGCTCATCGGCGCTCAAGGCGCAGACCCCCGCTCCATTTTGGCGGTCACTTTCACCAAAAAGGCAGCCAATGAAATGGCCGGGCGGGCCCGCCAGATGGAAAGTCGGGCCGAACAGTGCCGTATTCAGACCTTCCATTCCTTTGGGGCCCGGCTCCTGCGGTTCTATCCTGAAGACGCGGGGCTTTCGGCAAACTTCACAGTCTATGACGATGATGACACGGTAACCCTGGTGTCCAAAGCGGTTCCCAAGCTGAACCGCCAGCAGGCCGCCCGGTTCGCCCACAAAATCTCCCTGGCAAAGGATTATTGCCTTGACCCGGACTCGCCGGAGCTGGCGGAAATAGACAGTACCCTGGACTTCCCCGCCGTTTACCGGGCTTACCAAAACCGTCTGCGCGGCACAGGCAACGCGGATTTCGGCGACCTCATCATGCTTCCGGTCAAACTGCTGGAAGAAAATGACCGGGTGAGGACGGCCATGCAGCGCCGTTATGAAACCATCCTGGTGGACGAATACCAGGATTCCAACGCGGCCCAGTTCCGCCTCCTTAAGGCCCTGGCTGGGCCGGGGGCCTATATCTGCGTGGTGGGGGACGACGACCAGTCGATTTATCACTTCCGGGGCGCGGAAATACAGAACATGCTTTCCTTTGAAGACGCATTTCCCGGCGCCTTGGTTATCCGGCTGGAACGCAATTACCGCTCCGTATCCCCGGTGCTCTCCCTGGCGGACGCGGTGGTCAGGCGGAACCAGGGGCGGCTGGGCAAGACTTTGCGGGCCGAGCGGGGAAAGGGCAAAAAACCCGTCCTGGCCTTCCTGCCCGACCAGGACGAGGAAACCGCCTTTTGCGCGGAGATGATCGAGCAGTCCCACAACAAAGGCGTTCTCTATGGAGACTGGGCAATTTTGTACCGCACCAACGCCCAGTCCCCGGGTTTTGAGACCGAATTCCTCCGCCGCAAAATTCCCTACCGGGTGGTGGGTTCCCTGAAGTTCTACGAGCGGGAAGAAATCAAGGACGCCCTTTCGTGGCTGGCCTTTATGGCCAACCGGCGCGATGAGGTGGCTTTCCGCCGGATTATCAACAAACCCGCGCGCGGTATCGGAGAGGTAACGGTGGAAAAAATCATCCACACGGCCTATTCGTCTTCGTTGTCCTTTATCGACGCCTGCCGGGAGTTCACCGGGGGGAGTAAAAAAGCCGCCGGAGGAATCGGCAAGTTCATTGGTATTTTCGATACCCTTGCCGCCCTGCTCCCGCCGGCCAAACCGCCGGAAGACAACGGGACTCCGGCGGTTATGGAAGACGGGATGCGCCTGAGCGCCTTTGCGGAGCGCCTTGTTACGGAGAGCGGTCTGGACGAGTACCACAGCGCCAGAGACGAAATCGCCGGAACCCAGCGGCTGGCAAACTTGCAGGAGCTTGCCAACGCGGCGACGCTGTATCCTCTGTCCACAGAGGGCCTTTTGGACTTCCTTGACCACATTGAGCTTGACCGCGGCATGGAACTAGACACCTCGGAGAATGCCGACACAGTAACCCTCATCACCCTGCACAATACCAAGGGACTGGAATTCCCCAAGGTCATCATCACGGGCCTGGAAAGCGGCATATTCCCCCGGGACGGCAAAAGCACGGAGGAACTGGAGGAGGAACGGCGGCTTTTTTACGTGGGCATCACCCGCGCCAAAGACGAACTCTATCTGACTGCCTGCGCCCGGCGGCGGATCTATGGCAGAACCGAGTTTTGCGACCCCAGTCCCTTCTTGTATGAAATCGACCGGGACCTGGTTTCAATAATTGGGAATCCCCCGCCGGACTTCGCGGGCAGCCGGGGCGGAACAGCCCCTCCTGATCCGGAACAACAGGCCCTGCTCAACCAGTGGCCCAAAGGCGCACGGCTGTTTCACGACGACTACGGATACGGGACGGTGGTGTCCCGGTCGGTGAACAATGGCGAGGTGGTCATCAAAGTGGTTTTTGAAAACGGCGGAGAAAAGCATTTTATGCCAAAATACCAGGAGGCCGCGCTTCTGCGGATTGGGGACGAGTAATGAAAAAAATCATCCCGAGGTGATATGGACAAATCATTCATTCTTACGGGCATACAGCACAGCGGAAAATCCACACTGGGAAAGCTCCTCGCTTCCCGCTTAGGTCTTCCGTTTTACGACATTGATGAACTCGTCTCAGCGCGCACCGGAAAAACACCCCGCGCTCTGTACCAGCAAGATGGCAAAGCGGCGTTCCTGGCCGCGGAACTGGAAGCCTGCCAGGCCCTTGCCTCTTCCCTTTCCGGCGGAGCCGTAATCGCCACCGGCGGGGGCATCTGCGATAATCAGCCCGCTTTTGACCTTTTGCGAAAAGCCGGGCGGGTTGTTTTCCTTAATATTGATGAAAATATTGCGGTCGCCAGGATTATACGCACCATACAAATCCTTCCTGACCGCTCCATGTCCGGCCTTCCCGCTTATATTGCCCAGGAAAATCCTCAAACTTTTGAAGACGTCCGGCGCATTTTCCATCACTTTTATACTGAACGAACGGCCCGATACCATGCGCTTGCGGACGCGGTTTTCACTCCCGCAGATGCGGCGGCTTCGGCGAACGCGGAAATGCTTTGGCGCCTAGTCAGCGTTCTTGTGTCGGGCATTGAAAATCCCCCAGCACATACCCGCAAATCTTTTCCAAATCCGGCCTGATGTCCAGGGCGGCAATATTCCTGACAACAGCCTGCCGGTACGCAGGATTATCAGAAAGCTCAGAGATTTTGCGGTATATGCCTTCGGGCTTCTGAATAAACCACCCCGCGCTGTTCTGAACCACAAAACGCACATTCCCCAGTTCCTGACCATGAATAAAAGTAGAAATAATAATCGGTTTTCTGTATGCCAAGGCTTCCATTATCAAAGAAGCGCCGGCTTTGGTAATCACGCAGTCCGCTTGCGAGAGCAATTCGGGCATATTGCGCACATACCCGTGGACGGTTAGCGCTGCGCCGGGAAAGCGGCGGCAAAGGCCGGCTATCCGGCGGTGTGCGCCGGAATTTCTGCCGCATACCGCCGTGAACTTGAACGCCGGACGCTCATCCCGCGCTGCCTGTTTCAGGAAATAGCGAACCAGAGGAACCATATCCGGCAGCCCCTCGCCTCCTCCGGCGATGAGCACTGAAAAAGCCTGATTATTTCGGGAACCAGAGACATGCCCTGCCCCCTGAATTCCGCGGAATTCCGGTTTCAGGATAAAAGGAAAGACAGTACAATCCCTGATCCCGTAATCCCGAAGGATTTTTTGCCGCAGTTCCTGGGAAAATACGATATACCGCGCCCGCTTGACGATGAACCACGAAGGATGGGCGGTAAAAGGGTCGGTGACAATCACGAAAAAAGGAATTCCCGGATTCACCTGCTGAACCGCATGCCAGGCCGCGGGCGCCAGGGCAAAGTGCATACACACGATCCGGGTAATCCGGTGTTTTCTGATGAGATGCTCTATATAGGGCGCGGTATGCCAATTCACCAGCGCGGTGGTGAGTTTGAGGAAAGGCGGAATGGTGTTAATATCGTAGAAAAGGGAATAACAGGAGCGGGCATACATGCTGGAAAAATGATAGCCCTGTTCAAACAAGGAGCGGGCGAAATATTGCCCGGAGGAGAAACCGTTTTCAAGGAAAGCTTTGACGTTTCCCTGAGATTCAAGCGCCCCGGCGAGAATCCGGGCGGGAGTGATATGCCCGCTTCCGGTATTCAGGTAGAGCAGCAGTATACGCTCATTGTCCATAGTTCATAGTTTTCCTTATCACTTATATACATTTTTTGAAGTTTGTGCTAGCCTTAATCCATGATTGCACGAAACAAGGCTTTTGCCAATCTGACCGCCGGGTATCTGTTCCCGGAAATCACCAAACGCCGGAAGGCCTATGCGGCATCCCATCGGGACAAAAAAATTATCAGCCTGGGCATAGGGAACACCACCGAACCCCTGACGCCCCACATCGCGGCCGCCCTGGCCGGCTGCGCCAGAGACTTGGGGACACCGGAAGGCTATTCCGGTTATGGGGACGAGCAGGGCATGGCCGCCCTGCGGGAAAAAATCGCCCAAACCCTCTATCCGGGCCTGGCGGCCTCTGAGGAAATTTTTATTTCCGACGGGGCCAAGTGCGACATTGCGCGCCTCCAACTGCTCTTTGGCCCAGAGACGTCCGTGGCCGTGCAGGACCCGGCCTATCCGGTCTATGTGGACGGCTCGGTGATTGCGGGCGCCGCGGGGGGCGCGAAGCCGGGCCAGACCGGGTATGAGGGCATCACCTATATGCCCTGCACCAGGGAAAACGGCTTTTTCCCTGATTTATCCGTGGTAAAACCAGACAGCCTGATATATTTTTGTTCCCCCAATAATCCCACCGGCGCAGTCTCAACCAAAGCGGAGCTGCAAACGCTGGTTGACGCTGCCCGCCGCCGGGGCTGCATCATCGTATTTGACGCCGCCTATTCCGCCTTTATCCGGGACAAAGCCCTGCCAAAAACAATTTTCGAGATTGAAGGGGCACGGGAATGCGCGGTTGAGGTTAATTCGTTTTCAAAACTGGCGGGCTTCACCGGAGTCCGGCTTGGCTGGTCGGTGGTTCCCAAAACGCTGCACTTCGCGGACGGAGAACCAGTCTGTCAGGACTGGAACCGGGTGATGACCACCCTGTTCAATGGGGCGTCAAACATCGCCCAGGCGGGCGGGCTTGCCGCTTTGGACGTCGAAGGTATGCGGGAAACCCGCAGCCTCGCGGATTATTACCTGAAGAACGCCGCAGTTGTGAAAAAGGCTCTGGAGGGAGATAATTTCAAAAGAGCGGGGGTGACAGTCTTTGGCGGGAGGAATTCCCCTTATTTGTGGGCGCGTTTTCCTGGGCAAAAAAGCTGGAATGTCTTTGACTGCCTGCTTGCGGACTGTTCGATTGTAACCACTCCCGGTTCCGGCTTCGGGCCTGCCGGGGAAAGCTATATCCGGTTCAGCGCCTTTGGACACCGCGCTGACGCCGAAGAAGCCGCGGGCCGGTTGGCGAATTTCGCACCTAAAAGCGCACCAGATAACTGAGCTGTATTTTGAGGCTCCCCACAATATCTGACTGGGGAGCCAGCGGGTTGCCTGCGGGTTGTGTAAAGGTAGGAACTGAAACATTGTTGGGAATATCGACTTTAAGCATAAAATTGAATATCCCATTGAACAGGTCCGCGGAAATAAACGGGGCAATCCGAACAGAAAATTGCGCTGGCTGAGCAGGATCGGGAACCAGCACCTTGCTTAAATGCTGCATAAGTCCTCCGGCAATCATTGCCCCTGCTTTTCCGGTGATATTGCCCATCCTGATATTCTTATAACCGGAGATTCCTCCTCCCAGAGAGGTTCCGGTACTGGCGCTTCCATCCGCGTTCAGACTTCCACCCTGGATATACAGCAAATTGTCAAAAACCGACAGAGAACTCTTTCTGTTATCCACAGCGCTATTTTTGGGAAGCACAAAAAGCGCAAGGCTGAAGTTCATCGTGCCTCCGGTGAATCTTGGTTCCAGAAGAAAATAAATAGTGTCAAAATCAAAAGGCATCGTCTGCCCCGTCGCATCAGTCTGCGTCGCCGCAGGGTCCCAGCCCCGCAGTCCGATTTGTAAAAGCGTCGAATTGGCAGTGGGATTGCCGAAAAGAAAGGATGCGCCCAAATTGAGGGCAAATCCCGGCGCGGGAGCCGCAGCCGGGTTTGCGGCGGCCACGTTTGCGGCGGCCGCCGCATTTGGCAAAGCGCCGCCGGCAGTGATGTCAAAAATACATTTTGTAAAAGCTCCGGCAAAGCGCAGGTCAATACTGGCCAGCCGGCTTGTATCGTTAGTTAAAAAATTGAGGTCTGCCGGGACGGACGCGTAGAGCGAAATCGCAAAAGGCGGGCCAAATCTCCAGGCAATCCCCAGTCCGAGTCCGTCAATGGCATACAGGGGCGTTCCTTTCTGATAAATCCGCCGCTGCATAAATACCGAGGAAACCGGGTCCGCGCCAAAATACTTTTGAAGGAAAACGTCGGTCCCTGGAGATTCAAACTCGCCGGCAAAAAGAGAAATATACCAATGCCAGATATCCCGGCGCAAATGGAACGTAAGAGAAACCTCCTCAAGAGTGAAACTGACCGGATTTGTTTTCGTCACAGTAGCCACAGCATTACCCTGGGCGTCCTGCCCGACAGCCCCAGTAACATCTGTTGTTTTTTCCTTGGTGATTCCAAAGGGGACAATATCTTCACCCAGAGCGGAAAAAGAAAACTTGGCGGAAGCGACTTTCCAAAAATCAATCTGCCCGTCAAAAAACAGGGCGCCGTCAAATTTAAGCTGAGTCGCCGTGTCCGCCGACGGCAGGGCTGCCGCCGCCAAGGGTTCATGGGAGTCGATACCGCCCCTGAACCACATTTCTGTGTTTCCGTTGAAATTGGACAAAGCGAAAAGAAATCCCGGGCACGATAAGAGAAATACCAGTACAACGAATTTCAAAAATATACGTTTTTTCACGACCCTAACTCCCTTACAGAGACTTTCTTATTTTTACTATCGGCATTTGAAAAAAAAACTGTAGAAAATATACGCTTCCTTGACTAAGGGCGCTGTTCCGGCTAGTATGCATCCATGAAAGTATTGGTAATCGGCGGCGCCGGATACATCGGCAGCCATGTGATAAAAGAATTGTTAAAAAGCGGGCACACGGTCACGGTGTTTGACAATCTTTCTTCGGGCCTGCTGGAAAACCTGCTTCCTAAAAGCGATTTTATCCCAGGAAATATCCTGTATCCCGCTGACCTGGACGAAACGTTCCGCAAGGGTTTTGATGCCTTTGTGCATCTGGCGGCTTTCAAGGCAGCGGGGGAATCCATGCTCGTGCCGGAAAAATATTCGGCGAACAACATTACCGGCACGATTAACATCCTGAACAGCGCCCTTGCCCACGGGTGCCGGAACATGGTGTTTTCTTCCTCCGCCGCGGTCTACGGAAGCCCCCAATATCTGCCCATCGACGAGGCTCACCCCCGGGAACCGGAAAACTACTACGGATTCACCAAGCTGGAAATTGAGCGCATCATGGACTGGTATCGCAGGCTCAAGGGCTTGAACTATGCGGCCCTCAGGTATTTCAACGCCGCGGGCTATGACCCGGAAGGCGTCGTGCGCGGCCTGGAACAGAATCCCGCGAACCTCCTCCCGGTCATCATGGAAACCGCCTGCGGGATGCGGGAGCGGCTCCGGGTCTATGGGAACGACTACGACACCCGCGACGGCACTTGTATTCGGGACTATGTGCATGTGACAGACTTGGCCCGCGCCCATGTGAGCGCGCTGGAATACATTGCCGGCAAAAACGAAAGCCTCACCGTGAATTTGGGAAGCGAAACCGGCGTTACGGTGACGGAAATGCTTGAAGCTGCCCGGCGGATTACCAAGAGGCCGATCCCGGCGGATTACGTGGGGCGGCGGTCCGGCGATCCCGCCTGCCTGTACGCTACGTCGGCCTTGGCCCGGAAGACTCTCCTGTGGGAACCGCGCTATTCGGATGTGGATACCCTGGTGGCTACCACCTGGTCGGTGTATAAGGATAAAAACAATGAGCGGTGATTTTGATACCCTGGAAAAATGGATTGACTGCGCTGTGCCCCAAATGGCGGAACTGCAAAAACTGCTGACTTCCCATAAAGCCATTGCCCCGGAATCCGGGGGGGATGGGGAACTTGAAAAATGCCTGGCTCTGGAATCCTGGCTCAAATCCCGCGGCATTACCGCCCTTGAACGCCTCGACGCCCCGGATTCGCGGGTTTCCGGCGGCGTCCGGCCAAATCTGCTGGCAACCATTCCCGGCAAAGAGAAAACCGCCCTGTGGGTGATGGCCCACCTGGATGTGGTTCCTGAAGGGGAGCTCAGCCTCTGGACAGGGGACCCTTGGACAGTGCGGGAAAAAGACGGAAAACTCATTGGCCGGGGGGTTGAAGACAATCAGCAGGGACTGGTGTCCGCCGTGTTCGCCGCCCTGGCATTCTTAAAAACCGGCATTGTCCCCGAGCACACCATCAAACTGCTTTTTGTGGCTGATGAAGAAGTCGGTTCCGAATACGGCGTGAAGTATCTCCTGTCTCACCACGATTTGTTCCACACAGAAGACCTCATCATTGTTCCCGACGGCGGCGATCCCACAGGAGAAACCATCGAAACGGCGGAAAAAAATCTGCTTTGGCTCAAAATTACGGTGACCGGGAAACAGTCCCACGGTTCACGGCCCGATTTGGGGAACAATGCCCATCTGGCGGGAGCGGCCCTTGCCCTGTCCCTGAACAATATGGAACGTTTTTTTGTCAACCGGGACGAACTCTTTGATCCGCCCTACTCTACTTTCCAGCCCACCAAAAAAGAAACCAATGTGCCGAACATCAATACCATTCCTGGGGAAGATGTGTTTTATATGGACTGCCGGATTCTGCCCTGCTATCCGCTTTCGGAAATATGGAAGGAAATTCAAAACCGGGTTATGGCAATCGAAGAAAAATATAACGTGAAGGCCGCGCTTTCCGAAGCCCAGGCCTCGGAGTCCCCAGCCACGCCCGTAACGTCCCCGGTGGTGGCCGCGCTCAAAGAGGCAATCAAAAAAGTGTACGCCGTGAACGCCCAGCCAGTTGGTATTGGCGGGGGTACGGTAGCGGCCCCGTTGCGCAGGCTGGGATTTAACGCCGCGGTGTGGAGCCGGCTGGATGGCTGCGCCCATCAGCCGGACGAGTTTTGCAGGCTGGAAAATCTTGCGGGAGACGCAAAGGTATTCGCCGCCATTGCGGCAGAGGCTGAACAATAAACGCGTAAACTATAAAAATGGTCAACAGCGGTTTGTTTTTTTCCGATAGTGTATACATGGACAAACAAACCCAACAGCTTCTGGAAATCATCGCGGAACAGGCGGCTTTGCTGGATACTATCTTTGGATCCCAAAAAAAAATCCGTGAAGCGGTGAACGCTAAAAACTGGGAGCGCTTTGAGTGCGCCCTGTCGGAATATGACCGTCTTTCCGGTCAGTTCACGGCAAAAGAAACGGAACGGGCGCGGTTCTGCGCGAGTCTTTCCAGGCGCGGGATTGGCGGCGCCGGTTCCGGTGAAACAAACGATATGTTCGCCGTGCTTGATTGCATACCCTCCCAGTACCGGGAAAACGTGCGCGCCGCTTTTGCTCTGGTCAGGCGGAAACTGGCGGTATCCCGGATTGAAAACGCGGCGCTCAACGAATATCTGAAAATCACCCAAAACTTTTTGCAGGGAGTGTTTACCACCCTGACGGAAACCCGGAGCAACAAGGTGTATTCCCGCACGGGGGGTATTGTGCGCGCCCAGCCCGAACGGCTGGTGCTGGACAGATTATTGTAGGTCAGTCGCCCCAATCGCCGGTTTCAAGCCCCGCATACATCCTGCGCCAGCTTTCATAACGTTCTTTGTCCAGCCTTCCCGCTTTCAGGGCTTCAAGGACTGCGCACCCCGTCTCAACCGTATGGGAGCAGGAAAGGCCGAAGGCACATTGTCCAGCCAAAGGCCGCATTTCCGGGAAATACCAGGCCAGTTCTCCAGGCTCAATGCCAAAGGGAATAAACCGCCTGACCCCCGGGGTGTCGATAATTGCCATATCCCCCAAGCGGAGCAGGACGCCCTTTGAGGTGGTATGGTTCCCCCGGTTATATTTTTCTGAAAGCTTCCCGGTTTTCTGGGAGCGCGCCGTACCCAGGGCGTTAATCAGGCTTGACTTCCCCACCCCGGACTGCCCGGCGAATACCGAAAGTTTGCCGGACAGAATCTCCTTTAACTCCGCAAGGCCCGCGCCTGACTTTGCGGACGCGCGGAGCGTCCGGTAACCCAGGGATTGCCAAAGGGAAAGCCGCTCCTCCATCCCGGCAGAAAAAGGCAGGTCGCATTTGTTTGACGCTATGAGGGGGGTGACGCCGTCGTGTTCGGCCTGAACCAGAGCGCGGTCGATAAAACGGGGGCGGAACGGCGGCTCATCCGGCGTGGTGACCAGCACAACGTAATCCACATTTGCGGCCAGAATCTGGGGCGCGCGGCCCTTGAGATTCCAGCGGACAAAGGCGTTTTTCCGGGGACGAAGAGCACGTATCTGAGCCTGAAAATCATCCGGAGAGGCGGACTCGATGTCCACCGTGTCTCCCGGCGCCAGGGGGTTGTAGTATCCCGTGGTGTTTCCCCCGCTGTCTTTCAGCTTTTTGCCCTTGATTGAGCAGCGCCGTATAATACCATCGGAGCATTCCACGTCAAACACGTTGTTGGAGCCGCACAACACCATGCCGGCCGCGACTATGCTCATATTTCCATATTCATCGCCCGCCGCACTTCCGTGAGCGTGGCAACGGCAGCGGCGCGGGCGCGGTCAACTCCGTCCCGGAGCACCTGGCGGATATACGCGCTTTCTTTTTCCAGCCGCGCCCGTTCCGTGCGGAGGGGGCGGAGCTTTTCGTTCAACGCTTCCGTGAGAACGGCCTTGAGCGCCCCCGCGCCCTTATCCGCGATGCGATCCGCGATGCGCTCCGGCGTCTCGCCGGTGGAAAGGGAAACCAGCAGGAGCAGGTTCGCCACTTCCGGGCGGTTTGCCGGATCCCAGGTGATGTTCCGGTCCGCGTCGGTTTTGGCTTTTTTGATGAGCCCGGCGGTTTCGTCTTCCGTGGCGGAAAGGAAAATCGCGTTGTTCCTGCTCTTGCTCATCTTCTGGCTGCCGTCCAGCCCCAAAATGACGGGGCTTTGGCTCAGGAGGGCGAAGGGTTCGGGAAACACAGGGCTTTGCGGGGAAAACTTCTCGTTAAACCGCCGGGCAATCAGGCGGGTCATTTCCAGGTGGGGGAGCTGGTCTTTGCCCACCGGCACCACGTCGCCCTTGCAAAAAAGGATGTCGCAGGCCTGGTGCACCGGGTAGGTGTACATTCCGGCGTTCACGGACTGGAGGCCCGCGGCCGCGATTTCTTCCTTGACCGTGGGGTTGCGGTTCAGTTCCGCGCTGGTCACCAGGGTCAGAAAAGGCAGCATGAGCTGGTTCAGTTCCGGGATGTAACTATGGGGGAAAATCACGCAGTTGTCCCCCGGAACCAGCCCCGCGGCCAGATACTCTATGACAAGCTGCTTCGTGTTCTGGGAGATTTCGCTGAAAGCGTCGTGGTCGGTGAGCACCTGATAGTCGGCGATGACGATGTACGTCTTGACGCCCAGGCGGGCCAGGCGCACCCGGTTCAGCAGGGAGCCGAAATAGTGGCCGACGTGGAGCCGCCCGGTGGGCCGGTCGCCGGTAAGCAGGCAGTGCTGTTCAGGGCGGGCTTGAATGTCCGCTTCCAGCCTTTGGCTCAGGCACAGTGATTTTTCATAGGTGTCGCTCATGACAAGTCCTCTCTATCGTTCGTTAATTTTTCGTTCATCCTTCGCTAGTCTTTCCAGGGGAAGATAAAACTCCTGAGGCTCCGCGGCCCCAGGCTCTCCCGGTCTTCGGCAAGCAGTTCGTCCCAGGGGATATGCCGCTTTTTTTTCGCCGCCTCCTGGGGGTTTGCCTCAAACCAGTCGTATTTGTAGAGCATGAGGCGCAGGGCGTTGGTCTGGGCCAGCACGATGCCCGCGAAGGAAGGCAGCAGGAAAAACACGATGACCGACAGGGCTATGAGGGCAAGCTGGTAGAAAAAATAGCACACCGAAAAGGCGGTGTTGTCAAAGAAGATGATGTAGGATTTTTTCAGGCTTTTGAGGAAACTGTCGTTCATCAGAAACCGCAGGGGGATGAACCACTGGAACGCCATGACCGATATAAGGAAGAACCAGAAGATTACCGCTCCCAGGGCGATGCCGAGCAGAGTCCCCATGCGCAAATAAAACGGGAGGGCGACCACCCCTATGATGACCAGGGCGGCGATAATCAGGGCAAACCGGACGGCGTCCTTCCACACCCGGGCAAACTGGGCAAAGAATTCCCCCATGGTCACGGATTTGAAGGCCGCCACCCGGGAGGCCAGGGAACCGAAGGCAAAGACCGGAATCAGTATGACGCACAGAAAGAGCACGAAACCCGCCAGCATCAACGCCTGATGTATGACTGCCGCGGCAATGGCAAAGTACGCGGCCATAGCCAGTATCACGATCAGCAGGTTGACCACGAGCAGCAGGAAAATATTGTCCCAGCCGTCGCAGAAGTTCTTTTTCAGGCAAAACAAAAACATAGACGTATTGTACCGGAAATCAGAACGGGCCGTCAACAGGATAAACGCAGTGGCCGTCCCCTGCGGTAAAGTCCAGGCGCCAGCGCAGCTTGTTCTCCGCCTGCCAGTGCCAGCGAACCGACTTTCCCCCAGGTCTTCACGGTCTCACCGCCGGAAACTGTGTAACCCGCCCGTCCGATTTCGTGTACTCAATCCGCCCGGAATCGGTATGCGCTTTCCCCGCAATACTGATACCAGTATCAGGCTGATACTATTATTAGTATCAGGTTAATACTATTATTAGTATCAGGCTGATACGACTTCTAGTATCAAGCTGATACTATTATTAGTATCATGCTGATACTATTATTAGTATCAAGCTGATACTAGTATGCAATACCGGGGGAATACGCGCCGCGGTTACCGCCAGATGGGGAGGGAACTATCTGGCGGGTGTATGGGGCAATTCCCTGCGGCTCCGTGCCTCCGTGTGGGGATTTTGAATTGCGAATTGCCGGTATACCTGATTGTCAAAATCTGTAAAATACGCTATTATTTAATCATGGGATTACAATTTTTTAACACCCTGGGCAGGACAATGCAGGATTTTGTGCCAATCACGCCGGGCAAAGCGGGCTTTTACGGCTGCGGGCCCACGGTCTACAATTTCGCCCACATCGGCAATTTGCGGGCCTATGTGTTTCTGGACATCCTTGACCGCACGTTTACGTTCCTGGGCTTTGAAAAAAAGCACGTCATGAACATCACCGACATCGGCCACCTTTCCGGGGACAGCGACGACGGGGAAGACAAGATGGTGCGCGCCGCCAAAGAGCGGGAGCAGTCGGTGCTGGAAATCGCCCAATTTTATACCGACGCCTTTTTTGCCGACATTGACCGGCTCAATATCCGCCGCCCGGACGTGGTCTGCAAGGCCACGGAGCACATTCCAGAAATGATAGACCTTATCAAGCGCATAGAAGCCAACGGCCACACCTACCGTGCCGGAGGCAATCTCTACTTTGACGTGGCCACCTTCCCCGATTACGGCAAGCTGGCCAACCTGAATCTGGAAGACCTCAAGGCCGGGGCGCGCATTGGCATCGATGAAAACAAGCGCAGCCCTTATGACTTTGCCCTGTGGTTCACC
>JAITOJ010000006.1 GCA_031290005.1 Treponema sp.
TTTTAGAAAAAGGGACAGAATGTTTTTTCAAAGAGGATTTGCAAAAGCAACTCTAGATAATATAAACCCAAAAGAGTTGATCACCTTGAAAAAACTTGCACGGTATAGGTTTTCGTTAACCGATCAGCAGCTAACCGCACTGGTGACAGCGAAAGAACTAAACGAAATTACGGAGGAAGAAAAATGAAACGCGAATACGCTAGTCAGATTTTGAAAGAATGTTACCTTGATGCGCAGTCCATGTACAAAATAGGTGCAATCACCGCTGAACAGATGGCGGAATTCGATGAATCCTGCCTTGTTGTTGCGGAACCGGAGCTCCAACCAAGAGTTTTGCCTGCGCGGGAAAGGTCATCTGCTTTGGCCCGCGCCTAACCTATTTCATGGCGGGCATCTTGGGTGCTCTCCGGCGTAAGAGAGTCCGCAATACGTGGCTGTGAAGGGTCTTCACCCGGGGCTGTGAAGGGTCTTCACCCGGGGCTGTGAAGGGTCATCACCCGGGGCTGTGAAGGGTCTTCACCCGGGGCTGTGAAGGGTCTTCACCCGTGGCTGTGAAGGGTCTTCACGCGGGGGGGTGTGGGGTACACACTAAGCGGGATTTGTCGTAAAAACGCCCTCGCCCACATCCGTGCACACGCAGCGATGAGGGGATTATAGCAAAAATGAAAGAAGGGTGTCACGGAACCGCTTAAAGGGATTCCCTGCCAACACAGACCGGTCCGCGATAAGGGGAATCTCTGCCAGCGTAATGCCCTCCGCCTGAAAGACGAGCCGGCCGATTTGTTCCCCCGCTGAAACCGGCGCTTTCACTGTCCGGGGGATTTCCGCGGTCACCGTCACCCGGCCCGCGGTCTGCTTTGCGGTCTCTCCGGGGATGATTGCCGGAACCGTGAGAGCTTCCTCATAGGCGCTCACGGCGCACAAGCTGTTCGACCTGCCCCCAACCACCGCCACTGCGCGGGACGCGGCGGCATCGGCGGGACGCGTGTAAAACGAATTGAAAGCCCAGTCGGTGATGGTCTGGGCATCCCGCAGGCGGAGCGCGCCGCCCTCAAAGGCATTGCGCCCCGGCCCGCCCAGGGTGACCGATATAAAACGGGTTCCGTCCCGCTGTACCGTGAGGGCCAGGTTGTATCCTGATTCGTCGATGTAGCCGGTTTTGAGGCCGTCGCTGCCGTCAATCACCGCGAGAGCGGGATTTCTCGAGTTCTGCACGATGGTTGACCCCTGCTGGCGGCCATTAGGATAATTGTGCGCTTTGGGATACGCGAAGGACAATTGCGAATGGTATTCAGCCAGGGCTTCGGGATAGGCTTCGATATACCGCCGGGCAAGGGCGGCGAATTCCCTGGCAGTGGTGGCGTTGAACTCGCTGTAGCCCGAGGTGTCCGCAAACCGCGTGTGAGACAGACCGAGCGTCTCCATCTCCGCGTTCATCCTGGCGCAGAAGGCGTCCGCCGAACCCGCGGAATAGCACGCCGCCGCTACTGCCGCGTCATTCCCGGAAGACACCGCAAGCCCCAAAAGCACTTCCCGGAGAGTAACAATCTGGTCTGGCCCCAGGAACATCAGGGACGACCCGGCGGGCGCGTTGATTGCCCAGGATTCCGGCGGCAGGGGCACAATATCATCAAGAGACAGCTTTCCCGCGGCGATTTCCTGAAAAATCACGTACATCACCGCGATTTTGGTGAGCGACGCGGGAGGAATCACCGCATCGGCGTTTTTTTCGTACACCACGGAGCCGTTTGCCGCGTCAATCACCATGACCGACTCGGCAGCCAAGTCAAAGTCCGGGGGGCTTAACTGGTAAGGCAGGGGCGATAGTAAAGCGCGGGGATAGCGCAGGGACCGGGCGTCGGAAAGCGCAAGCTGTTCCGAGGCGGTCAGGGGTGGGGGGGCGGGGTGCGCACGTTTCTGAAGATAGGCGTCGAACCAAATAACCATCCCCAGCAGACACACAAGAACAGCGGAACTGATACTGATGATTTTGGGTAGTTTTTTCATTGCCGGCAAAAGCCCCTCATGTTTTGGCATATCTGAGCAGCACCACGCTCACGCTGGTAAAAAAGATGACCGGAGTCCATGCCCCGGCGAGAGGGGGAATCCAGCCAAATTTGGCAAGCAGCATGGTGATCATCTGCATAATGTAGAACAGCGCGGCCGCGCCGATACAAAAGACCATGCTGATGATCAGCACATTTTTGCGGGTTTTGCCGGACAGCCCCACGGACAAAAAAACCACCACAAAGACAATGAAGGGAAAGGCATATTTTTTATAGTACAGCGAACGGGCCTCTGCCACCGGCAGTCCGGAACGCTGCAATTTGTCAATGTATGCCCGGGCCTCCGCCGCGTTGACTTCTTCCACCGATACGGTGTTATTTCTGAACGTTTCCGGCGACTCTGTGAGCCGCGCGGCCACAGCGCTGTCCAACGGGGTCACCCGCAGGGTGCCGCCCTGGGCAGTGTATTGAATGGGGTTTGTCAGTATCCACCGGTCTTCCTGCCAGACTGCCGTGTCCGCCTTGACAATTGCCTGGAGACTTTTGTCCTGATTTCTGAGCACCACGTAGACTGCGGTGAGCCGCTGTTCATGGTCGTTGTAGTAATCCGACTTATAGACCACTTTGCCCGCTTCGGAAATCACCACCAGACGACTTTGGTTCAAAGACTGCTGGCGATTCAGGAGTTCGTTCTGAAAGGCCACTTTTTTGGCGTAGGTCGGCACGACAAGGTAATTTTCAAAGGCGAACAGAGCGAAACTAAACAGGAACGAAAAGAGAATCAGGGAACGGGTAAACTTGAACAGAGACACTCCGGCGGCATAGACCGCGATAAGTTCGTTCCGGGAGTAGAGGTCGCTCAGGGCAAAGCAGGAGCCAAACAGGATGGCAAAAGGAATCGCGTAAAACAGACATTTTGGTGCGTGCAGGAGCATGAGGTAGGCGATTTTGCCTACCGGGATTTCGTTCAGGAGAAACTCCCACAGGTTTATCATCAGGTCGATGAGTAACAGCACCAGGGAAGCGAAAAGCAGCGCCCCGATAAAGAGGCTGAAAAACTTCCGAAACAGGTAACGGGTAAAAATCATTGCCGCCTCATTTGGGTACAGAATATCACGGCCAAGAACCACATCAGGGCATTGGGGGCCCACATGGTCATGGCTCCGTTCAGGCCGTTGCTGACGGAGAATTTCTGGCCCAGAATCATCATGGCCCAATAGATAAACGAGAGGAAAATCCCGATGATGAGCCCGATGGTCTGACCATTATGCTTGCCAAAGATAATCGCCAAGGGCAGAGCCAGGAAGGCGAAAAAAATAGACGCAAAGGGAAGCGAAAACTTCTTATGAAGCTCCAGGTTGTACAGATTCATCTGATTTTTGCTCGCGCTCTCCCGTTCACGCATCTTTTTAACTTCTTGCTGTAGTCCCTGAAAGGTGTATTCGTTTGGATTCCGGCCTGGAGTGGAAGGCATGATGGTGGAGGAAAAGATGTTCATGTCCACTTGGTCGGAGGTGATAACATCGTAGTCTCCCGTTTTTTTGGGGTCCAAGGAAAAGACCACCACATCATTCATGTTGAGCTGCAGCATGACACTTTTATCATCCGTCGCGCTGACATCGGCAGCGCCGGAAATGATGATGCGCTGGTTTTTGTTGGCGTCCACATCGAAAAAGAGGATGTCCGATACCTTTTTCCCTTCCACATTGCCGATGACCAGGGTGGAGTCGTTGGTGCGCTTCACTGAATTGGCTTCCAGCTCAACAGCGGGATTGGAAACCACGATTTGCCGCAAAAGCCGGTTATAGGAGGATATCCCCAGCGGCAGCAGGTAATCGTTGACCCCAAAAGAGACGGTAGAGATGCCCACCCCCAGGACAATGACAATCCCCAGGAGCATGGCGTAGGATTTGCCCGACGCCCGGAAGATGAGGATTTCGTTGTCTGTCATGAGACGGCCCAGGCACATGAGAAACCCCACGATGGTGGCAAATGGGGCGGATTGGGCGACGCTGAAAGGCAGGGAGTAGAGCATGAGCTGGGCCACATCCAGGACAGGGACTTTTTTTTGCAGCACCCGTTCGGCCATGAGCAGGATTTGGTTTACGAAGAATATCAGGAAAAAAAACAAGAAAGCAACGATAAAGTAGAGCAGCAGCTCCCGGACGAGATACCAGACCAGCACGTTCCGGGGCAGGCGCCCGGTACTCTGAAAGGGAACATGGCCGGGGCGGAGGTATGCCGGCTGGGGCTGCAAACGCAGGGCTTCCGCTTTTTGCAGCAGAGAGCGCAGCGCCGGACTCACGAAAGCCTCTGCCCGCCAGAGGAGCGAGCGGGTTTGCCGGCGGCGTTCAGAAGCGAATTGTTCGGCCCGCGTCAAAAGAGAACTATGCCGGGGGCGGCAGGTTTCTGCGCGGGAAAGGAAGGAAGGTTTGCTATCACAGGACGCCATATAAAGTATAATAGCAAAATATTTCTCTGTTGCCTAGTACGGCCAGCAGCAGGGGACAGAGCCTAAGGGACAGAGCATAAAAAAATCATATTATCAAAAAAAAACAGGCAGGAAACCCGAAAGTTCCCTGCCCTAAACAAAATCTATGACTACCGGCCGCATTACGGATACATTCTAATGTGTATGAGAAAACGGTATAGACAGCAGTCCAAACGCGGTCATAGCCATACCTGTCTCTTCATAGAACCGGCAAGAAACCCGAAAACTTCCTGCCGGCAAACCACCTGCCTTTGAACGCCTCGCGGCGCTCATCCGGCAGATTAATTTGTCTGTTGTGTTACAAAAGACTAGAATGTCACCTGTACCGACTGAATCTCGAAGCCGTATTCGTTCACGCCGCTGATGCGGAAGGTTAAAGTGCCTTCGGTGGCAAGCGGGTTTGTCCACAGCGAAGGATCGGAACCCTGCGATATAGTTGTGGATAAAGCCGCTGAACTGGCCACAGTGTTAAAGATACCAGCGCCCTGCTTGAGTTCCACGGTGTAGTTACCTCCCCATAAAGCTGAAGTAATACTAAGATTGATAGTGGTCGGATTGGCCTGGTTACCAGTATCCAATACCGCCCTTAGGGTTCCGCCGGAGACTGTGAATGGTTTTGCAGATGTGTCTGTGTAAGAACCGAGCGACTCTACTTTAAAGTTGACCTCCTGGGTTTTAGATTGACCCTCAAAATCGTAGCTCAGTGTTACCGCAAAATAGTTGGTAGTGCCGTCAGCTTCAGTAGTAAGCAAGGCCGAGGGCGTAATGGTCAGGGTCTTTTTGTCAAGGCTCCATACTTGCGTTGCGAATCCTCGTGTCCCTGTTGTGGGAATGCTATTGGTGTACCCATTCCCCGTGTAGCTGAAGTCCACAGTGGCGGGGTTCGCGGCATACGCCTGCTCAAGCTCAATGACGATGTTCTGGTTCTCCTTAATGGTAATGGATGTATCATGAATACCGTCAGACCCACCAGCAATATCCGTCCAGGTAAACGCTGTGTCGTTGATCGCTATGATATTGAGTTCCCTCGGATCGGCGATAGTCAAGTCCGCTTTTGTCTCAAGGTAGAAGCCGTAACTGTCCACGCCGCTCACCCGGAAGTTTACCCTTCCATCCCCCGGTATATTCGTAAAGCTAGTTCTGGCTATAGGATCGGAGACCTGTAGTACCGCGATTCCTTTGTTGACGGCGATCTCCGCACCCGTATCGGCATACTCGCCGTCATAGGGCTTGTAATCCACCGCGTAGTTCTGGTCAAAAGCCACCGCCCCGGGAACCAGGGTTACCGTGAAGTTGTTCGCATCGTACGCGATATCCCGCTTTGCTACGGCTCCTGCGGTTTTGGCCGATTTCGCGGGCACATCGCTGGGACCGAGCTCGCTTACCTTAAACCAAATCGTCTTGGTTACCGACTCGCCGTTCTCGGTATAGTAGAGCTTCACCGCGAAATTATCGTCAGCAACGCCGGTAACTGGAGCAAGCAGATTGGTGGGCGCAATGGTCAGCCGCCTGTTGCTCCAGGTAACCAGCGCGTGTGCCTCGTCGTCGGGCACTATCCTGGTGTAGTTGGCGTCTTTGGTATAGCTGAACTCCACCTTGGTGAAGGGGTTCTCCGCATAGTCCTTCTCAAGCTCAATGACAATGTTCTTGTCCTGCTTAATGGAAATGGATGTATCATGAATGCCGTCAGACCCACCAGCAATATCCGTCCAGGTAAACACTGTATCGTTGACCGCTTTGATGGTAAGTGCCTTCTCCGTAACCAGACCCAGAGTGAGTGAGCCGTTGGCAATGGTATCGGTGAAGTCCGCCGCCGCCTGCACTGTGTAGGTTACATTCGAATTGGTAAGAGGGGTTTTCCCGTCATGGTAGATCCACAGGTCAGCGCCGTCAACCTTAAACGCGTTTACGTTGCCGTTGCCGATGCTGGCCAAAACGGTGGTCGGGTCAGAGGAGATAGGCTTGCTGAAGGTCAGCTTCACCGCGCCGCCATATTCGATGACCGCAGTCCGTGCCGCGTTGGCCGCGGAAACAATCTCCCAGCTTACCAGCGCAATGCTGGGCGTGGTGTACACGTCAAACAGGTTGGGATACACACGGGAACCGTCCGTTGCCGTGACACTGCTCAGGCTAAGCGTGCCGTTATATTTACCGGAAATAGGGTCTGAATAGCCGAACTGCTGGGTGATTGTGGTTGTATTCGGCGTCAGGGTCAAGGTCTTGTTTTCGTTGGAAAGCGCAGCACCCAGCGTCTGGCCGCCCAAGCTAATGGTGTTTATCGTTGCCGGATCAATGGGCTTGGAGAAGGTGAACACGATCTTCGCGCCCTCACCTTTCACCGCAACCGGAGCTTCCTTTGTTCCCACACTGGCTGCGGTAACAAAGGTAACATTGGGCACAGCAAAGAGGTAGAGCTGCCCCAGGTCTGTGGTATCCTTGCCAATTGCTGTTGCCGTACTAAAGAGAGTCAAAATACCGTCTGCATCGCGACGAAGCGTGTCAACACCCAAATCAGACGAAACAACATACGAGTGGTCTCCTTGCTCAAAAGAACTGATGCGCACAGTCAGCGCAACACCCGCGGGCAGTTTCTCGATGAAGAACTTACCGCCTGTGGTCTTAACCGGGCCATACGATATGCCGGTGGATGCCTGGAAAAAAATCTCCACGTCATCTTTAATAGGCACAGATACCGGTATGATATTGTTCTCGATGTACTGAGAAGCCACCACATTGATCTTGCCGGTCAGGCTGGCCGACAAGGGGGCAATCTGCACGTTGTAGACCTGCGCGTATCTATAGGTGTAGTCCATCTTGTAGTCAATAACAGTGAACTGCCCGTTTTCATACTGCACCGCTGCCGTCCCGCCGTCCGAGACATACACCCCGTTCCCCGCATAGCTCCAGGTACCATCGTTGGCAGGCGCCACCGCGTCCGGGAAATCCTTTGCCCAATCCTGCAAGGCCGTAAGTTGGGCCTGGAAAGCCTCCCATTCACCGAAGGGATCGTCATTCTTATACTGACCGGCCAAAACAGTCACTCTGCCGCTAATAAACGACGTATACCCGTCTTTGACAATCACCACCGGATACTCGCCCGGCGTCAGGTCCGTGATGGTGTACAAACCAGCCTCGTCAGTAGTCGCGGACTTGTCTCCGATCCGTATGGTCACGTCTGCTACCGGGTCAAGCGTAACAGTGTCGTAGATCACGCCGCCAACCTGGCCAAGGACGCCTTTGCCAGCCTCGACAATCGGTGTCGACGTCGATGTGTCCGAAGAGTTCTCGCAACCAACAATCGTTAATCCAAATGCCAGCACCATTGCCAACATTCCCACAAAAACCAATGATTTTCTTTTCATGGTTTTCTCCTTCCGTAGTTTAGCCTCGTTGCGGAGTTTTTTTGTTTTACAACCCATACGGGCCGCTTTGCTATCTTTGAGTAGTTTTATCAAAATTACTCAAAGATAGTTAATTGAATTGATTTTACTACTCGAATTCAATTGTTGTCAAGTACCTATTACCTGTTTTCAGTTATTTTATTTATATGGGCTTCAAAGAAAACCTAAAATCCGAACTTTTATATAAAGGAGTACTCGTTAAGGAATTAGCTGCCCGTTCCGGCATAAGCAACCACACCATAAATAATTATTTGAGTACCAGCAATTGCATACCCACCGCGGAGAACGCGGTTAAAATAGCCCGTGTGCTTGATGTTTCAGTGGAATACCTGATAACCGGAGAAGCCGCCAAGCCGTCCAGGCCAGCCCTTAATCCCGATATCCGCATCGTGACCGACACGATGAAGCGTCTGGATGGTGCGGACCAGAAAATGATTCTTAATTTGGCGCTTGCCATGAAGGAAAAACAGGAAGCAAAAAATCAGCCGGTGTGTCTCCATGCCTCTGTGTGAGCGCATCAAGTTCCATTTTTCATGTGTTTGTTAAATTTCGATTTATCACAAATGTTGTCCCATTTCCAATTGTCGTTGGAACATTAATCGTAAGGGCACACTTTTCAAATGGCGTGTAATTATCATAGTTGTGAGGATAATCAGCGGCTTCGGTTGGAGTAATTTCCAGTAATTTATACAACTCCATAATTTTTTCTTCCATAATAAATTCTCCTTCTATTATTTATTTGGTGTCGGCATTTGAATCGGCAAATGAAGAGGCATCTGCATTTGCTGAATAAACGGTAATGTAGAATTCTTATGAACCATCATAGCTACTCCATTTTGATTTTCAATAATTTTTATTGCTGGTGACGCAGAAAAAGTAATCATATACGAATGATGCACACTTAATACTACATCTTGAAAATTCTTGTCCTCTAGCATTGTTTCCATCCGTTCAATTTTTAGCCCGATTTTTTCACAATCACTTAATCCAATATGGCGGGCATGAGCTTTCATTTCATTATGATCGCTCAAATAGTCAACGATAGATTTAGAAATAGAATCACAATCAGTTTCATCCTTGAGCATATTTGTTTTTAACCACTCTGTTACGATTTCTTTTGACCATTGAATGGCTTTCTCGCATTCCTCAACAAAAGTAGGATGATATTTTCCAATTATCACCTGCCAAATTGGAATGCATTTCGCATCTTTTTTCACTTCAGCTAAAGCACGATTAAACTCTTCAATGACGCCTGAAGCAGGAATCCCCCTAAGTTGAGGATCGATGGGCCCTATATTGGATTGTTTTCCCATTATTAAACTTTTACATGAACAAGCAATCATAGTTCCTGCCGACATGGCAATTTGAGGAATAATAGCTCTTATATCATCTCCAAACATTGATCGGAGATATTCTACAAGAGATTCTGTTGCAGCCAAATCTCCTCCTGGAGTATGCAATATTAAATCCAGCCCTTTTGTTCTATCAAGCTTGTTTATCACTGACATAAATCCATTTTTATCCATGTCTGTGATGGATGCCTCTTGAACGTTGGCATTGCTTAGGAAACCGGAATAGTATGCTATCGTGTTCCTTCCAGTAATCACGGACAGGTTTTTCAAATATTTCCGCCGGGTAACATCAAAAGCGTCACCTCTGCCAGATGCAGTCAAGCCATTGACTTCATTTAGAATTTCACTCCAGTTAGGCATATTATCCTCTCCATAATAAAGATATTATTATAATACCATTCCTTATACGGTTTGTCAATTCTTCTTGACATTCTTCTTGACATTTGTACCGTCGGTTTCTTGAGAACCGGGTTGTAAGAAAAAACATAACCATACCTGCACGGTTAAATACGTTTGCGGAACTATTCTGAGTACATCTAAATACCCTAATGTCCCGCCCCGCCGCCAAATAAAAAGCGGACAGCCCCGCACCGGAGGCCGCCCGCTCTAATCTCTATCCTTCTATTGGTCTATTCCTCTAGAACGTCCGCTCCGCCAAATACTTGTACTCCAGATACTGCCGCTTTGCCTTGGCAACCGCTTTGTCCAGAAGGGCGGAGGCCCGTTCCGGGTTGGCCTGCTTGAGGGACGTGAACCGCACTTCCTTGTACATAAAGTCCGCCAG
>JAITOJ010000064.1 GCA_031290005.1 Treponema sp.
CCGGGGAGTTTGACGACCTGGTGATCGTCGCCCCGGACACCGGCGCGGTTGACCGGAACAAGTTTTATGCCACGGGCCTGAAAAAACCCCTGGCCATGCTCTACAAGGAACGGGATTACTCCATCGTCACCCAGGACTCCCGGGCCTCCAACATCATCTCGGTGAACCTGCTGGGTAAGGTGCGGGGCAAGGTGGCGTTCCTGGCGGACGATATGCTGGGCACAGGCAGCACCCTGCTCAAGGCCATGGAGTTCCTGAAGACCCAGGGGGCCAAAAAGGTGATTGCCGCCGTCAGCCTGCCTTTTTTTACCGGCAATGCGGCGGCGGACTTTGATGAAGCCTACCGGAAGGGGCTTTTTTACCGGGTTATCGGCACCAACGCGGTGTATCACAAGGAACTGGACGACAAGGAATGGTACATCAATACCAGCGTGAGCGGCCTTTTTGCCAATGTGATTACCCGCCTGCACTACAACCAGTCCCTGAGCAGCCTGCTGGACAACCGGTCGATTATCGAAAAAATGCTCAAAGGCCTGAATCAGCAGTAACCGCAGGCAACATCATGCTGCCTGTAGTCAAAATTTGCGCACCAAGTTCGGAATCTTTTCTGTTTTGCCGGTAAAATACAGGGCCTTGAGCGGATGAATGTCCAGGGCATTGGTATACCAGCCGCCTATGGCATCCAGGTCGATGACATTGAGGGACACCGGATGGGACACGGGGAGCACCACTCCCTGATTCAGGAGCACCGCCTCCGCTTCCGAAAGAAGCTGGTAGCGTTTTTTGCTGTCCGAAACGCCCGCGGCCTCGTTCATCAGCCGGTTGAATTCCTCGTTGTGCCAGGCAGACACATTGAGGGAAGAATCTCCCCGGAAAAGCTCAAGAAAAGCCACAGGGTCCGCAAAATCTCCAATCCAGATATAGGAAAACAGGTCTGCCTGCCAGGTTTCAATACTTTGCAGATACCGGTTGACCGGAGTGGTCTGCACGTCCACCTTGATACCAATTTTTTCCCAGGCATCGCTGAGCAGTTTTGCCATTTCCTTCATATAATCCGTGTCTGAAATGGCGAACACAATAGTCATCTCCTGGTCTGCGCTGAGGCCGTGTTCCAGCTTTGCCTGTTCCAAAAGCATCTTCGCTTCTTCAGGGTCACTGTCTGAAAAACCCTCCGGCGCGGCATACCCCATCAGGGGATAGATAAAAGTCTTGGCCGGAACCAGAGACTGGGAACGCAGCTCTTTCCAAGGAACCGCGGTCAAAAGGGCAATTCGGAAATCGCTCTGGTTCCAGGGAAACCGGTCAGACTTGAAAAACAAATACTCAGTGGCGAATTCACCGAAAACCTTGATGGTCTCCATATCCAGCAGTTTTTCCGTATTTACATTCGATGTTGACCAATGGGCATTGCCGGTATTCATAAGATATGCCGTCTCGTCCCGGTCATCTGACAGACGGATAGTAATCGCCGGAAGGGCTACCCGCGCTGAGTCATGATAGTTCTCATTTTTTACCAGCCGGACCGAGCCGGATGAAGCGGCCTCAAGCACAAAGGCCCCGCTGTAGACCCCTGGGTCAGGATGGACAGCGGAAAAGGCGTGATGGCACAGTATCCGGGGCAAATGCTCCGTGGGCATATCCAGGCGCAGAACCAGGGTGTATTCATCCCGCACCATAATCCCCACATCTTCCGCTTTGCCCTGTCCGGTTCGGTAAGAAGCGATGCCGGAAATACTGTCCAAAAGGGACGCAAAGGGCGCGTTGGTTTCAGGGTCAAGCAGACTGAGCCAGGCCCGACGGAAGGATTCCGCAGTGATGGGGTCGCCGTTGCTGAACCGGGCATTTTTGCGGATAGTAAAAGTCCATATTTTTTTGTCTCTGGACGTATGGTATGACTCCGCCAGGGCTAGAGATGGATCCAGAGAGTAGGGGTCATAAGAAAAAAGCCCCTCATACAGACCGGTAAAAAGCTGGGCCTCGTTTGTGTAATTCGCGGTATGGGGATTAAAGTCGTACGCATGAGGGGAGTCAACCATGATAAACTCCTGCTGCTCCGCCGGGTCAAAGCGTTGTTTTTGTTCCTGTAGAGGCGGCTCTGTTTTGTCCTCACTGGTCTGTGCCGGCAAACCCGGCAGAACGAACAACAAAATCAGCGCCGGGCACAAAAAAAACGCTTTTTTTTTCATATTTTCCTCGTTTTTACCTCAAAAAATGTCCTAAATTGACAAAATTATACCATAAAATAGATATGAATTCAAGACAACTTTTTGGGCGGACATTGCTCCGCGTTCCGGCGCTCATCCTGCTTGCCGCAGGCTGCGCCCTGGCAGACAGGAATCCCGGCGTAACCGAAGAGGTAACGGTGGTTCTTCCTTCATATCCGGCTGAACTGCCGCCCTTGACAGGCTGGCTGCTGGTTTGGGAGGAGGGAAGCGCGGAAGCGCGGCAAATCCTTCCCCCGGAAACCCGGTCAGTCACCTTGAGGCTGCTTAAAAACCGGTGCAGCCCGGCGTTGTTTTTCCCTTTGAACATCTCCCCGGAATCTTCCGCCGGAAGCGAAGGGGCATATCTCCAGGTTTTTCAGGGCGGGGGCTGCATCTATCCCTTTTCGGTGGACGCCTCCTGGCAGGACGGCTTTGGGGCAAAGCTCCTCCTGGATATACTGACCCATCAAGGCGGCGAATACAAAGAACTCCGCTCTTTTTGTGAGAGTTTTAACTGGAAGCGGTTTCAGAATGAAATTGCCGCATTGGCCGACCAAGACCCTTTCTATAATCCCTGGAACATAAACCGGGGCAAAATTTTTGCGTCCTTTGCGGCGGGGAAATTTTCCAAAACCCTGCTCAAGGAAGATGCCGCAAATGCGGATGAGGGCAGCCTTGCCTATGTGCCTTTGGCGGGGTATACTCTTGGCCAATGAGGGTGTACAATTGGTTCCTGCTGTTCTTGGGAATCGCGGCATTTTCGGCATTGGCCGGCTGTGAAGGCAAATCTCAAAAAACCGCTGATACGCCGCCGGAGGCTGCCCAGGAAATTGTCCCTGCCGCTCCGGTGTGCCGCTGGTTCTGCTTTTCCCAGGCCGGTTTTTCGGAAATTGACGTGCCCCAAAACGCGCCGCCCGTCTCTTTTGTCCCCTGGACAGAAGCAGTCCGTGTTAACGGGGCGGGCATAAGCGGCGCCCCGGCGTTTGGCTCATCCTGGTTTCTGGTAAATCATCTTGGCCTCCTGGCCCTGGGGGACGCAGCCTTGCCAGAGCAATACCTGCTTATTCGGGACGAAGAGCTTTTTTCAGACCGCACTGCCGCAAATTTGACCCTCATTCAGAACGTTCCGTTTATCCATCTGTACCGGAATGACTTTTTTTCCTCAAAAACTGGCGGCGCACATCCGGTACTGGTACGATATGCGGGAGAAGCCCGGGCCTTTATTCCGGTGTTCGAAAAAAGCGATTTGGCGATTCCCACCCCGGCTGAAGTTATTGACCTGATTTTTGACGGCAGCCTCTGGCATGGCGCGGTGAAGCAAACCGTCAATTCCCGGATTACGTATCGCTATCTGAGCGTTTCCGCCAAAGGCGCGGTTTCAGCTCAGAGCGCAGAGGTTTTCCGTTCCCAGAAGCGTCTCCTGCCTTTGTCCCGGGCTCCTGACCGGCTTCGCGCACTTCTGGGAGCAATTCCAGAGGAACTGAGCTTTGAAATCATCTGCGTTTCTTCCGAAACTACCGGCGCTTTGGTATATCAGCAGGGGCCGGTTTCTGATTTTCCACCGGACATCCAAGGGACAGCGGTCATTGCTCCTTTGTATGCGGTATCTCTTTTTGCCGATGGGACGGTCTATTTTGCAGGTCTTCTGAGGCACACTGACGGCGGGGACCGGTTTTTAAGCCGCGCATTCCGGATGCCCGCCCTGCCGCCGGGTTTTGTCTACGGGTACTGCGCGGTGTCCGGAAATACGCTGTTCGCGTCCTGGGAAGAAGCGGATTTTTATGAAACAGGCCGAAGCGGATTCGCCGCCTTTGACCTGGGGTCTGAAAACTTCAAAAAATAACCGGGATTTTCTTTTGTCTCGCTGATATGGTGGTATCATGACAATCAATAAAAATGAGCCGGTTTCCGAACGCATGGCCCTTTCGGTGATGAACCGTTACACCCCGGAACAAGTGCAGTGGCATTACGAGCACGGCCTTGTTCTCCAAAGTATTTGGGCAGTGGGGAAAGCATACAAAAAAACCGGCTATGGCGCATGGGTAAAAACCATGTACGATACTAAAATCATGAGCGACGGCAGCATTGCCACCTACCGGGCCGGAGAATTCAATCTTGACCAGATTAACCCCGGCAAGCTGCTCTTTGACCTATACGATGAAACCGGGGACAAAAAATACCGCGCGGCTATTGAACTCCTGCGCGCTCAGCTTAAAAATCATCCTCGGACAAAATCCGGGGGCTTTTGGCACAAAAAAATCTATCCCTGGCAAATGTGGCTGGACGGAGTGTATATGGCCCAGCCTTTTTGCGCCCGGTGTGCCCTGGAATTCGGCGGGCCTGAAGATTTTGCCGACATCGCCCGCCATTTTACCCTGATTGAGGAACATGCCAGAGACAAAACCACCGGACTGTTGTATCACGCCTGGGACGAATCCGGTGAACAGCGCTGGGCAAACCCCGAAACAGGCTGCTCTCCCCACTTCTGGGGACGCGCCCTGAGCTGGTATTGCATGGCGCTGACAGACACCCTGGATTTCATACCCGTGGAATATCAGGCGGAACGGGAAAGCCTTTTGGCCATTGCCAACCGTCTGCTTGCTCCTCTGATGAACTATCAGGACAGAGAAAGCGGCCTCTGGTATCAGGTGCTCGACCAGGCCGGGCAAGAGAAAAATTATCTTGAAGCCTCCGCGTCTTCCATGTTTGTCTATTTCTTCCTCAAAATGCTCCGCAAAGGCTATTGTCAGACTGCCAAGGAACGGATACAAAAGGCCGCGCTCCGGGGATATGAAGGACTGCTCGCCCGGATGATTCGGGAGGACAAAAATGGAGAGCTGCATCTGGAAGGGATTTGCAGCGTGGCGGGGCTGGGAGGCAATCCCTACCGGGACGGCTCTTACGCCTATTACGTGAGCGAACCGGTCAAGGCCGACGACTTCAAGGGGGTGGGGCCTTTTATTCTGGCGTCTCTGGAGATGGAGCACGGAAAGGCGCAATGCTTCGTATAGGCCTTAGGGCGCACGATTACGGCTATCTTCCTCCGGAACAACTGGCGGACGCTTTGGTGGTTTTTAAACCCGCGTCCATACAACTGGCCCTTGCCAAATCCTTGCCGGACGCCCCGGCCTTTGGCGCGCTCAGCCCTGGTTACGCCCGTGGAATTCGGGAAATCTTTGCCCGGCGGAATATCGTAATCGCTGTTTTGGGCTGTTACATCAATCCGGTGCATCCTGACCCTGATGCGCGGGACAAGGCGCTCCGCCGGTTTGAGGAACATCTGCGCTTTGCCCGCGACTTTGACTGTCCCCTGGTGGGAACCGAGACCGGCTCTTGCAATCCCGATTGTTCCTGGCATCCGGATACCCAAAAGCGCGAGACTTTTGACCTTCTTTGCGCTTCCATTGACCGGCTGCTTAATACCGCGGAAAAATGCGGTTCCGTTGTGGGAGTGGAGGCGGTGGCCCATCAGCATACGATTGCTTCCATTGAATTGATGGCTGAACTGCTTGAGCGGTTTCCCACGCCCAGCCTCCAGGTGATTTACGACCCGGTGAATCTGATTCCTGTGACGGGATTGGCCGAAGAACAGGACCGGTTTTTTGAACGGGCCTTTGACGCTTTGGGGGAACAGATTGCGGTTATCCATGCCAAGGATTTCTGTATAGAAAACGGCAAAAAAAAGGGCAGCCTTCCCGCCGGAACCGGCGATTTGGACTATCACGCCCTGCTTTCCCTGGTGGAAAAAAGAAAACCGGGAATAGATATTCTGCTGGAAAACAACAATCCCCGGCAGGCCGCCGCAACCATAACGCTGCTTAACAGCCTTGCCGCTTCTTAACCGTAGATAAAAGCCTGTTTTGGGCCTTTCACGATAACGCTGGAAAAGACCGGCTCTCTGGCATTGAAAATCCGAAAACTTTTTTCTTTTACTTCCGGCAGTCCCAAAAACATATCCGATTCAGTGGGACTGACCGGGCTGGTTTCATCGGTATAAAACTCTGAGTCAACCACCGACAGATTTTCAATGGGCGATTCGGGCAGCCCCGCGACAAACCCCGCCGAAGCGCGGCAGCCCGTGGCCCGGATACCCGCGACGGAGATATTTTTAATCGACGGAGTTGCCGGATTAACAGGCAGGGCGCTGGTGGTGAAAAAACCATCGGACATGCTGGCGCCGCAGCGATAATACATATTGATTGCCAGGGGGCAGAGATTGTTTGTCATGGTCAGATTGCGGAAATTGAGGTCCCGGATTTGGCCGCCCCGGCCGCGCCGGGTTTTTATGCGGATCCCCCGGTCTGTTCCGGTAAACTCGCAGTCCTCAGCGGTCACATCAAATATGCCGCCCGCGGTTTCGCTTCCGATAACGATGCCTCCGTGGGCATCGTTCACCCGGCAATTCCGCACCCGCACCTGGCAAGTCGGCTGATTCACCCGGATACCGTCTTCGCCGGACCCAGATTTCAAGGCGATGCCGTCATCCCCCACGCTCACCCGGCAGCCTTCAATCACCACATTTTTGCAGGAATCCACATCTATGCCGTCGGTGTTCGGCGCGTCCGGCGGGTTCTTGATGGTGAGTCCCCGGATGGTCAGGTCATCGCAGAATACGGGGTGCAGGGTCCAGCAGGGCGAATTGGTGAGGGTGAAGTCCTCAAGCAGGATATGGGAACACTTGAAAAACTGCATGAGCGGGGGGCGCAAAAACTGCATACCTCTGCCGCCGCCGCCACCGGGCTGCCGCTCAAAACCAATATTCAGCGCGGCCAGCGCCCGCTCTTCCGGAGTCTGGGGCGTTTTCTGTTCCTGCCGCCGTTTATCCTGGAGCAGCTTCCACCATACCGCGCCGCTGCCGTCAAAACAGCCTTTCCCGGCAATAGTAATATGTTCCTGGCCGCTGGCAAACACCAGGGGGTGAAACCCGAAACACTCAACCCCTTCCCAGCGGGTACGCACCGGCGAATATCGTGTTACTTCTGGTGTGAAGGAAATGACTGCCCCTTCCTCCAGAATCAGGGTGGTATGAGAAAAAAGTTCCAGCGGGCCGGTAATCCAAACCCCTTTACCGACCCGGAGGGTTCCGCCGCCGGCTTTTTGTATGGCCCCAAAAGCTGAGGCAAAGGCCGCTGAATTATCCTGATTTCCATCTCCGGTCGCGCCGAAGTATGTAATATCCCATTGGTTCATAAATAACTCCGGCAGTAGAATAAAACAAACTGGATAAAAAATTCCGCTTACTTATTGTCTGATTCTGCTATGATATTTTGGTGCCGAAAAACCTTTCCCCCACCAGGGTTTTACGGATATTTTCCATGTCTTTCCCTCCTACGCACAACACGGTGATTCCTGTTTTTTGGGCATATTTGCTGGCAATGGGATCAAAGGGGGTGTTTTTACCCGGAATCCATTCGTCGCCCACCAGTTTGCGGAAATCCGCCCAGCTTATTGCATCTATGGGCTTCGCTTCGGGATTAACGCGCGGGTCATCGGTATATACTTTTTCGATATTCGATATATTAATTACGATTTTTGCGGCAAACCGTTCCGCAAGAAGTACCGCGTCATTGTCCGTGGAAAATCCCGGTTTCCACCCCGCGGCAATCATGATGCGGCCGGGAAACTCAGTGACTTTGGTGGGGTCATAGACTACATCAAGTTTGCACAGGCCGGAAAACAATGCCCGCAAAAGCTGGGCGTTCAGCCGGGTGGCCATAATGCCGATCCAGTCCGCTTCGCTTGCGGACACAGCGGTTTCTCCTGCCGCCGCCGTGTAGGCTTTTTGATAATTCCGGGCAGGAGCGCCGCCGCCCACCACCAGAATTAATTTCCGCGCCGGGTCTTCCGCAAGCACTTCCCGGGTCATTTGGTTAAACCGCGTAAGAAAATCTACATCCGGCGCACCGGGAGCCACAATGGAACCCCCTACTGATAAAACTGTTACCATTGCACAAGTATATGTGTGTCAGTATTGGTCTGTCAACTGGACGCCGCAATTCGCACTCCGAACCCGCCCCTTGACACTTTTTTCACTGGCTGCTATACTCACCCTCATGTTTTTGTTGGTGCTGGTAGACACTATCTCTCGATGGGGGGGGGGGGGCGGCCGGGGGGCCGGGGGCCGGCGGCGGGGGGGGGGGGGGGGGGGGGGGGGGGGGGGGGGGG
>JAITOJ010000085.1 GCA_031290005.1 Treponema sp.
CTTTCCAGTTTTAAGGTGATTTCCGAGGGCGGGTTCAGTACGGCCATGATGGCTGAGGAAAAGAACGTTATCGCCCTGTTTAACGAAATGGGCCATCTGATGCAGGAAATCTGCAAGGACGTGGGCGCGTTACAGGTCTTTTCCTTCAAGACCGAGGAGGAAAGCCACGCCGAGGCATCGCGGGTGATTGCCAAACTGCGGGACATCCGCACTGACCGGCCCGAGTTTGTCTATTACAGCCAGCGGGCCTACGAGATGCTCTTCCGCCTGGCCTATACCGGGAACCACTCGGACAGCAAGAATTATCTGGTGGTCAAAACCCCGGTGACTGTGCCGGCGCAGAATTATTCGGTGCACAAAATCCCCGACATCGACCACAAAATCGAAAACACCGTCATGTGCGTTATGCTGCGCGGGGCGCTTCTGCCCTCCATGATTTTGTCCAAGGAAATTGAGGAATATTCTTCCCACGGCTATGTGACCCCCTTTGCGCTCTTCAAAATCAAGCGGGACGACACCAAGAGCGAGTCCAACATGGAATACATCCTGGACTTGAACAATTCCTTTTTTGACCTGGCGGACTTGGATGGCAAAGACCTGATTTTTGCCGACCCCATGAACGCCACCGGCGGCTCCCTGGTGACGGTGATCAAATATCTCCTGGAACAGGGAGTCAGGCCGCTGTCTATTAAGTTTTTTAACGAGATTGCGGCCCTCAAGGGGGGCTTGAGGATTGTCCGGGCGCTGGAAAACTGCACGGTCTATACCCTGTGGATGGACCCGGTGATGAACTCCAAAGCCTACATCATGCCCGGCCTGGGGGACGCGGGAGACCGGCTGAACGGGGTGGATACAGAGGCTACCCCCCGCAATATTTTGCAGCTTGTGGCTGATTACGGTTCAAATATCGCCAACCTGTACCGGAGCCAGCTCCGGCAAATCGAAAAAATTGTTTTGAGGTCCCGCTGATGTTTCGACGCTGCCGGATATTCCCCGGTATTTGTTCGCTTCTTTTGTGCCTCCTGCCCGGATGTATGACCTCCCTGATTCCCGGTGAAAACGGTAAAATTCTGCAAAATATTGCTTCCGAGTATTACACCATTGCCCAGAAACATGCTGAACTCAAGGAATATGACAAGGCAATTGCCAACTATACCCTGGCCGCCCGGAGCGCCGAGTTCAGGAAACCCGCGCGGTACCAGATTGCCCGGATGTACGCCCTGTCGTCCAAGTGGCCGGAAGCGGAAAAGGCTTTTAAGAATTTACTCCGGGAAGACCCGGACAACACTGATTTGGCATCTTCCCTGGCGTATGTGACTGCCCAGGGGGGCGGGCTGGACGAAGCGGAGGACTTGTACCGGATTCTGGCGGAAAAGAATCCCCACAATGAACAATTGCTGGAAAATTATATACGGACGCTGGCCGCAAACAATAAAACCGAAAATGCCGCGTCTCAGACAGAGGTCTTTGCCGGCCAGTTTCCTCAAAGTGCGGTTTTGGCGGCGCTTCAGGAACTGGTGAAGCCTCCTGAGCCGGAAAAATCAGCGGAGGAAACCGGGGAAGGGGAAGAGAAAACAGGGGGAGAAACGGAAAAAAAGGCCGAACTACTTGACTTAAATGCAATAAGCGGGGAAAATAAAGCCCAATGATTGAAGTAACCCGGCTGGACGGAAAAATATACTGGATAAATCCTCATCAGATAGAAAGTATTTCTGCCAATCCGGATGTTACCCTGACCATGCTTTCCGGTAAAGCCGTGGTTATCCGGGAAACACCGGAAGAAATAGTGCAAAGAATAATTGACTACCGGAAAAAAATCGGCGGTTTTTCAAATGAAATATAAGGCGGGAGTTGTTATATGGATATTGCGACCATAATCGGCTTTGTGGGCGGTTCGGCGGCCCTGGTGATGACCGTACTTACCTCCGGCGGAACCATGGGGGGCATCTTTGACGTGCCGTCCCTTATTTTCGTTATCGGCGGTTCTTTCATGGCCCTGATGATTGCCTGCCCGCTTAAACAAATTTTGTCATTGTTCGGGATTCTTTCCCGGTCGTTCAAGGTCTATAATTTTGATGAAAAAACAATTATTCAGAATCTGGTTGCCCTGTCGGAAAAGGCCCGGCGGGAAGGCATCCTGTCCCTTGAAGAAGGACTTGAGGAATTACACGATGATTTTATGAAAAACGGTATACGCATGGTGGTGGACGGCGTGGACGCCTCGCTGATTCGCGTCATCATGGAGAACGAAATGAGCCAGGCGGAAGGCCGGCACTTTGGCTGGATCAGCGTGTTGAACCAGTGGGCCGGTCTCGCGCCGGGGTACGGCATGATGGGTACGGTTATCGGACTTATCGGTATGTTAAATAACCTGGAAGACAAGTCCTCTCTGGGGCCGAACATGGCGGTGGCGCTTATTACGACCCTGTATGGCTCCATGGTTGCCAACTGGATTATGACCCCCATAAGCGCAAAGCTGGCAAAGCAGAATGCGGCGGAAATGCTTACCAAGGAAATGGTTGTGGAAGGGGTTTTGTCTATTCAGGCGGGAGATAACCCTCGAATTTTGGGGCAGAAACTGCTTACCTATGTGAACCCGACCAACAGGAAAATTGTTGAGACGGAACTGGGTATCGATTAAACGGATATTTTATGGCAAAGAAAGAAAAGAAAGAGCCGGAAAAACCATCTCAGGAGTGGCTGGCAACTTATGGGGACATGATTACCCTGATGCTCTGCTTTTTCGTCATGTTGTACAATCCATCGGATTCCGACCCTGTACAGATGGCCACCCTGATTGCCTCAATCCAGGGAAATGCCAGCGGCGGGGGTGTTTCCCTTTCCATGGGCAGTTTCGCTGACATGGGAAATAATGTTAATGTTCTGCCCTCCATGGAACGGGGGCGCGCTCTGGGGCAGGTGTACCGCAAGGCAGTCAGCCTGTTTGTGCCGGATGTCCGCTCCAACCGGATATCTGTTACCAGCGACGAACGGGCGGTGGTTATATCCCTGGTGGGAGATAATTTTTTTGCTTCAGGAAGCGCGGAACTCAATATTGACACCACCCGGGAAACGCTGCTCCGGCTTGCCCAATTTCTGTCTTCGCCGGATGCGGCAAAACGGCGGTTCCGCGTTGAGGGACATACCGATAATACCCCGGCGGAAGTCGCACGATGGCCGAATAATTGGGAGCTTTCTGCCGCCCGGGCTATAAACGTTTTGCGCTATTTATCCGATTATGGAGTAGACGAAAAGCAATTTTCTGTCGCGGGCTATGCCGACACTCGTCCGAAATTTTCAAACGAAACAGCGGAGGGCAGGGCATATAACAGGCGGGTTGACATCGTTATTTTGGACGAAGGTCATTTTTAGTATTATTATACAGAGAATTTGGTAGGGAACTATGGCTGATGCGGAAGAAAAAGAAGTAAAAACAGATGAACCGGAAGAAGGGGCGCAGCAGGAACAAAAAAAAGTGCCTCCCGGTTTGGTACTGGGTATATTAAAATGGGTCGCCTTGGTTGTCGGCGCAATCATTCTGATTGTGACGGTAGTTATTATCACCATGAAAATCATGGGGGGAAACAACGCGGGCCAGTCGTCAATCCCGGTGTCTGAGGTCTACAAGGGCAAGCAGGAAGTGCTGTCCTGGTATACCTCCATGGGGACTATTCGTACCCGTACCAGCGATGCTATACCCGCTTCGGTGGTGGTGGAAGCGGTGCTGGGGTATAGAACCGAGGATAATGCCGCTTCAAGCGAAATTACCGCCCGGCAGGTGGAAATCAAGGATTTCCTGCGCCGATATTTTACCGAGAAAACCCGGGATGAATTGGGGCCCAAAAATGAGGAAAAACTTCGTATCGAAATTCGTAATGCCATTAATGATGATATATTGTCCAATTCAAAAATCCGGGATGTAAAGTTTTTGCAGCTCGATTTTTTTGACCAATGACCAATAAAGGAAAGAATGAACGAAGTTCTGTCGCAAGAAGAAATAGACCAGCTCCTCCAGGCAATCAGTTCTGTTGATACTGTTGCCGGCAGTGTTAAAGCGGTAAATGATACCCGCAAGATAAAGGTTTATGATTTCAGGCGGCCGGACAAATTTTCCAAGGAACAAATCAGGACAGTGGCGAATATGCACGAAACTTTTGCCCGGCTTACCACTACCAGCCTTTCGGCTCAGCTCAGAAGTATCGTCCATGTGCATGTTTCTTCAGTTGACCAGCTTACGTACGAAGAATTTATCCGTTCTATTCCCACGCCCACCACCTTGACTATTATCGACATGGATCCGCTCAAAGGAAACGCGATATTGGAAATTGACCCTACGATTACGTTCTCCATGATTGACCGACTCTTTGGCGGAACAGGCCAGGGCGCAAAGGTGCAACGGGATTTGACTGATATTGAGCAGTCGGTTATGGAAGGAATCATCGTCCGCATTCTGGCGAATATGCGGGAAGCCTGGACTCAGGTTATCGACCTGCGGCCCCGGTTCGCCACGATTGAGACCAATCCGCAGTTTGCCCAAATCGTGGCGCCCAACGAAATGGTGGTGCTGGTTACTCTGGACACCAAGGTGGGGGATGAAGAAGGGATGATGAACCTGTGTATCCCCTACATTACCATTGAACCGATTATTTCCAAACTTTCTTCCCAGTTTTGGTTTTCATCGGTGCGGCGGAACGCGTCTTCCCAGTATCTGGGAGTTATCAAACAGAAACTTGCCGATGTGGATATGGATGTGGTGGCGGAAATCGGTTCCATTAATTTACCTATCCGGGATGTGCTTGCCTTGCGGGTCGGGGATGTGGTCCGCCTGTCGAATGTGCGCGTCACCGACCCGATTGTATTGACTGTGGGCAGCAAAAAAAAGTTTTTCTGCCAACCGGGTATTGTAGGCAGAAAGATGGCTGTCCAGATTACCAGCAAAATTGACCAGGATGATGTCGAAGATTTTGAAGAACTTAACGTTGAAGGAGACGAATTATATGAGTGACAATCCCATTTCTCAAAGTGAAATTGATGCATTGCTTTCTGGCGGCAACGGGGCCGGGAATGCCCCGGATATGGCTGCCCTGCAAGGTTTTGCGGGAAAAATGGTAGGCCAGTTTGCGTCCGGTTTGGAGGGGCAGGCGGGCGTTCATTTTGAAGCGGGGACTGTCACGGCAGAAAGCCTTACCAAAGACCAGGTTCTTGCCCGGCTTCCTGATTCTCTTATAGCGGTCTCCGCTGATTTTTCCCAGGGGATTACCGGGAGCCGTCAATTCTTTCTGGCGCCGGAATTTGCCCAAAAACTGACTGACCTTATCAATAAAGAGGAAAACGCCGAACTGGATGACATGGCGCTGACCATTGTCTCTGATGCAATTTCAAAGTATACCGCCAGTGAAATTGAGGAGCTGAACAAGCTCAACAAGGTTCCCGGTCTTTCCTGTAAGCCTCCTGAAGCCCGGCAGACCGAAAAAACCGGAGACGGGCTGCCCCAGGACGTGGTGCTTTTCTCGTATCAGGTGAGCGCTGAAGGAGCGCAGTATACGGTGTGGGAGGCAGTGTCCAAAGAGGCAGCCGCGGCCATGTCCGAGGCGCTTGTTTCCGCCAATCCTTCATCCTCCAGGGGGGTGCTCTCGGAAGATGAAATCCGGCAGATGACCGGCGGCGCGCCCGCTTCTTCCGCGTTTGGCAGCGGCTTTGGCGGTTCCGGCTTAAATATTCCCAATGTAAAAGGCCTGAGCTTTCCTTCATTAAATGGAATCACCAGTTCGGGAGAACAGGGCAACATCGGTCTCATCATGGATGTTTTCATGGAGATGACCGTAGAGCTTGGCCGCACCAGAAAGCAGATTAAAGAAATTCTAGCCATGGGGGAGGGGACTATTATTGAGCTTGAAAAGCTGGCGGGAGAACCGGTTGATATTCTGGTGAACCATAAACCGATTGCCAAAGGCGAAGTGGTGGTCATCGATGAAAACTTCGGCGTCCGGGTGACTGAAATCCTTTCTCCCATGGACAGGGTGAACGATTTGCAATAGTTGAATTTTTGGGGTGGGGGTTATGACGAAAAAATCACGGTCTCTTTTTTGCGCTTTGTTTTTTATTATTCTGTTTTCTTTGACTGCCCAGCAGGGGGGGCCGGGACAAAGCGAACCGCCAGGTGCGCAGCCTGTTAATCCGCGTTTTGAAAACGAACAATCCATTATTCTGAATACCGGGTCGCCATCTGGTGAAACGGAAAGCAGCCAGATTTCAACGGCATGGCTGTTTATCCGTATGATTCTGGTTCTTGTCTTGGTAATCGCCTGTATTTACGGAGTGGTGTTTTTTTTGAAGCGCGGGCAGCGGCGGCAGATGACAGACGACGACCCCTTTTTGCGCCGCGCCGCGTCCCTGGTATTGGCTCCCGGTAAATCCATACAGGTGATTACCCTGGGGGAAGAAGCCTATCTTATCGGCGTGAGCGATGACGCTGTGTCCCTTATCAGCAAAATCAACGACAAAAACCTGATTGACGCAATGAATCTGGGCGCGGCGGAAAATCGCGCTGCCAGAACGCCCCGGGATTTTTCATCCCTGCTTGCGCTTCTTACGGGGCAGAAACAACAAACACCCCGGGCGTCTTTTTCGGATTCCATCCAGCAAACCGCGAACTTTCTCCGTACCCAGCGGGGGCGGCTCAGGCGGGTGGAAACCCCGGAAGAAACGGAGCGGGGCAAATGAAGCGCGCCATTTCCCTGGCAGTTTGCCTGCTATTGCTGGCCGGGGTGTTCCCGGTTTTTTCCCAGACCAATGAATTTCCCCAGGGGACAGCTCCGATGCGCACTGATATACCGGGGCCGGCAATCGCTATTCCCAACATAGACCTGCAAATCCGGCAGCCCCAAACCAATCAGGAAGTCGCTTTTTCCATTCAGCTTTTGCTGCTCCTTACTATTCTGGCACTGGCGCCGAGCCTGTTAATCCTGGTCACCTGTTTTTTGCGTTTCTCCATTGTGCTGGATTTTATCAAGCGGGCGCTATCCCTCCAGCAGGTGCCGCCAACTATGGTGCTGAACGGCATCGCTTTTTTTATGACCCTGTTTATTATGTGGCCGGTGTTTAACGACGTATATACCAACTCTTTCCGCCCCATGGCGGATGGCGAAATCGGCCTGGAACAGGCCTATACCCGGGCCGAGGCCCCTTTGCGGATGTTCATGTTTCGCCAGATGGAAACTAATACCAGCTATATCGGCCTGTTCATGTCCATGGGCGGCCTTGACCAGCCGGCCACCCTGGCGGATGTCCCCACCTACGCCCTGGTGCCGGCTTACATTCTTCATGAACTTACCGTGGCGTTCCAAATCGGGGTGCTGCTTTATATTCCTTTCATCGTAATCGACATGGTGGTGGCCAGCGTGCTTATGTCAATGGGTATGATAATGCTGCCGCCGGTGCAGATTTCCATGCCCTTTAAACTGATGCTGTTCGTGTTAATCGACGGCTGGGGCCTCCTGACCCAGCAGTTGTTTAATTCTATCGTGAGGTAACCCATGTCTCTGACCCTGTTGATTGAACTGATGCAGCGAGGGATATTCCAGATTGTGATTATGGTGGCGCCTGTCATTGTTTCCGCTCTTGCCATCGGACTGGTGATTGCCATTTTACAGGCTGCATCGTCCATTCAGGAGCAGACGTTGACCTTCGCGCCAAAATTCTTTGTCATTCTGGGGGTATTGGCACTTTTAGGAGGCTGGATGTTCACTTCCCTCCGGGACTACGCTATTGACCTGTTCGGGATGATTCCCACGGTGGGAAAATAATGATTTGAATGGCATCGTTCCTCTGGTGAAAAAAAGAGCAACCGGTGATAACCGGTTGCCCAAAAAGGAGAGGAGGTGCAGAAAACAGAAAAGGGGTTTTGCCATATTCTGGCCCTGCGTTGATTGTTGTTACAATCAAAAAAGAAACCAACAGACAGGAAAATAGTTACATCGGTTACTGTAGTTTTTACGGCTTTTTGGGGAATTTTGCGCAAACTAAAATACGTTCAACTATTTCCGCAAACCCGTCGCCGCACTCTTGAGCGGACACAAAGCCGGGAAACCGCGTGATGAGGCCTTGGTACCGGTGGATATTCGCCACTGCGCATGAAAGGGGGAACCGGGCAAACAGGGGTTCGTCGTTGGGAGAATCCCCCACGAATACGACTTCATTATCGCCCCTGCCCGGCTGCCAGCCGAACCGCCGGGTCAAAAACCGCTCGGCCATGGAAAGTTTATCATACACCCCCATCCAGACATTCACGTGAATGGAAGAGATCTTTGCCTGCGCCCCTTCTTCCACCGCGATACGCCTCACCTGTTCCGCTGTTTCCAGGGGCAGCGCCGGTTCTTCCTCAGCAAAGTCCAGGGCAAGGTCGAACATCCGGGCAAACTGGTCTTTTGCGACCCGGAGTCCCGATATGGCCGACAGCGCCCGCTCCCGTATCCGGGCCAGTGCCGGATGGTCATTGCGGAGCGCCTGGGGATGAAAGTCAGTTTTGAGGACTGGCCGTGCACCGCCCTCTGCGGATCCCGGCTCTTCCCAGAAAGCCAGAGCGCCGTTTTCGCCCACCACGCCGTCCACGGGCCACTCGCGGACTATCAGGTCGCACCAGCCCGCGGGCCGTCCGGTCACCGGGATAACCACAAACCCTGCGTCCCGCAGTTTCCAGAGGGCCGTATAGGACGCGGCAAGGAGTTTGCCATCCCTGGTGAGGGTGTCGTCAATGTCCATAAGGATAAAGCGGATATGCGATGCTTCCTCAGGGGGCAGTTCTGCTATGGGTTTCATGTTGCTTCCTTCAATGCCCGGATAACTCCATATTCACCGTCGTAGCCGGGGGTAATGGACACCTGACCGTTCCGCATTCGCTCGATGGCATGGGCAAATACCCTGCTGTCCAGGCCGGGAGCGCTGAGGCGTTCCAGCTCTTCCGTCGGCATGTCCATAAGCAGCGGGAGTTCGCCGGTCCCTTTGGTGATGAGGGCACTGTAGGCGGCGTCAACTTTTTTTGAGGCCGCGCCGGTTCCCAGAATTTCTCCCAGGAGTTCTTTCAGGGGGATGAGGGAACAATAGGGCCTGCGGTTCGGTATATCCGCCGGTTCCGGGCAAGGGGCGGCTTCGTCCACCGGGCGGGCTGCCAGTTTCAGCACCCGGCCCATAACACCTCTGGTGAGTGGTTTTCCGCAGGCCGGGCATTGAAAACCTGCCTCAGATGCTTCCTGAGGCGTCAGATATACTCCGCATTTTCTGTGTCCGTCATAATGATACTTGCCTTCCTGGGGGAAAAACTCGATGGTTTCCCGTATCCGTCCTGACTTGCCGCCTATTTTCAGAGCTTCGGTTAGGGACGCCAGGGATACGTCCATGTCAAAGACCGTGGCCTCGCGGCCCAGCTTTTCTGGAGAGTGGGCGTCTGAATTGGAAATGATGGCAAAGCGGTCAAGGCCTGGCACAGCCCAGTTCATGGGCGGATTGGAGGAAAGCCCGGTTTCCACCGCGGTAATCCGGGGCGCCAAGTCGCCATAGCATTCGTCAATGGAGTCGAACCCGGACTTTGCCCCCAGGGCGGAAAACCAGGGCGTCCAGATATGGGCGGGCACCAGGATGCCTTCCGGGTCAGAATCCAGGAGGATTGACAGGAGGTCGCGTGAATCTATGCCCAGTATGGGGCGACCGTCAGACCGGATATTGCCCACCCGTTCCAAAGCGACCTGAAAACGCTCCGCTGCCTCAAAATTGCTCAGGATGACCAGGTGATGTATTTTCCGGGTTTTTTCGCCTTTTTTATAAATCGTGCTGATTTCTCCGGTCAGGACAAAAAGCGGCTCAGCGCACTGGGGCGGAAGAGGCAGAGCTTCAAAGTCAGCGCGAACGTTGTTCCGGAGGGTATAAAAACCGTTCCCCGCTTCATCAAGCTGTTCCCGCAGTTCTGAAAGCCAGGCCGGATGGGTGCAGTCTCCAGTTCCGAGAAGTTGGATACCTTTAATCCGCGCCCAGCGGTCAAGGTGAGCCGGAGTGAGCCGGGAACTGGTCGCCCGTGAATAACGGGAATGGATGTGCAAGTCCGCAATAATACGCATGACCCCAGTATATAGCAGGATTTCCACCTTGACAACACGCACGGCAGTATTTTGTCAAGACGCAATAGAAGGGAAAAAAAATTAAAAATAACTTGACGTTTTTTAATTTTTGTTGTAACATAGTAATTGATTGTTGGTTTGTATAGTGATTGCTAAGCAACAACAATCACCGCAGTTTCTTCAGAATGTTGCGATTGCACATTCTGGCTTTCTGCATCCTCCTCTCCTTTCTGGACAGCCGGTATTCTACCGGCTGTCCTCTTTTTAATCTGTAATCCGCCGGTTGCTTTAACCCCCTCAAATGGATATACTGCTTTCATGCGTATAGTGGATATTCTTAATTCCAAAAAACTGACCCTGTCCTTTGAAGTCTTCCCCCCCAAGGCGCGGGAGACCGCTGCCCTGGAACCAGTGATACGGACTGTGGAAGAACTCGCCGCGTTCAAGCCCGATTTTATCAGCGTCACCTGCGGAGCCGGCGGTGGCGTCCGCGCCAACACCGCTGACATTGCTGCCGCCGTGGAACGGAGCGGGGCGCCCGCTTTGGCCCACCTCACTTGCGTGGGTTCCTCCCGTGCGGACATCGACGCGGGGATCCGTGCCCTCAAAGACCGGGGCATCCAGAACGTTCTGGCCCTCAGGGGGGACTTGCCGGAGGGCGCGGCTACCATCGCCGGATTCGCCCACGCCTCCGACCTGGTTCCGGTTCTCAAGGACGCGGGATTCTGCGTGGGGGCCGCCTGTTACCCCGAAGGCCACCCGGAAAGCAAGAACCGCGATGCCGACCTGGACAACCTGAAAATAAAGGTGGATGCCGGGGTTGACTTCCTGACTACCCAGATGTTTTTCGACAACGACATGCTCTACAGCTTTTTGTACCGTCTGCGGACCAAGGGCATTTCCGTGCCCGTGCTGGCGGGCATCATGCCCATAACCAACGCCGCCCAAATCAAGCGCATGGCCGCCCTTTCCAACGCCTATATGCCCCGGAAGCTCCTGGCCATGATCGACCGCTTTGCCGAAAGCCCCGATGCCCTGTATCAGGCGGGCAT
>JAITOJ010000105.1 GCA_031290005.1 Treponema sp.
GACAAATAATACACCTGTTTGACCGGCTCCCGCTCGGTGCGGCGCCGGTTTTCCATCCAGGCGCCCATTATTATTTCCAAAACCGATGCGGAAACCGCGTCATACAAATCGTGTTTTGAGGCCTGGGACAGGTCTTTGCCATACTGCCACTTCAGGCGGGTGGTCAGTTTTTCTTTAAAATCAGTCGCATTGAATACCATAGGTTACTCCTTCATTTTTATCAGTAGGTTATCATAACGCGGAATTTTGCCGCTTGTCAAGATTCAGGATTTTTATGGCGCTGTTCAATTTGTTTAATCCGCTGCTGAAAAAGAGCGTTCACATCATCCCGAACCGGGGGAGGAAAAATCGGCGCTATCCCGCCGGCACTCCGGTATATTGTCACATTCTCATTGAGATATGAAGGACTCGAAAGATCGTTGAGCAGCCAGTCCAGGACTGAAAGAACAGACGCTGTGTATTTAATAATACTGGCATTAGTACTCAGCAGGGATCTCCGCTGAGCAAAGGCCAGAGCATCAATCCGCCGGGAGATGGTACTGGGAATATCAAAAATAAAATTGTCCCAGGGATTCCGAATACCCGGAACCACCCCCCGGTTTTTTACGGCTATATCAATTTTTTCTACAAGAGAAGCAAACACGTTTTGCAAAAAACTCACGCGGAGGCATAAAGGCCGGTAGTTAAATTCATACTGCGGTTTTGCCAGGGTAATAAAGTTAAGATGAGGCAGAAAGAAATATTTGGTTTGCCATATGAGATTGGAAATCAATTTTTTTCCTAAAGGGGAATGAATGAACTCAATCCGGCTATATAAACGCTCCACCAAATCCCGTAAATCCGGAGAATAGTATTTATCAAACAGGGTATCTTTATACACCCGCCATTCTTCAAGCGTACTGGTAAAGGAGTCTTCCCCGGGCATTTGAATCTTGAGTTCAGCATCTATATTTTCGTCAAACCGGATACTCCGGCAGCCCCGGAACAAGTCTTCCAGAATATAGAGGAGCACGATAATTTTTTGCACCGGATTTTCCGGGGCAAGCAGGGCGAACCCATCGGAACAGCCAAAAATAGATTGAAAATAAGGATAAAAATCAGGATGTGAGGACAAATGCAGCCATCCGGCTTCGGGAAACAGTTGATCCAGTAATTTCAAACCAGTATCCACAAGCTTAGTATGCTGTTGCTGCTTTTTCTGTTCCGCTTCCGTGGTTTCATCGGCCTGACTCGCTTCCATCATATCCAGAGAAGGCTCCTGACTTTCCGGTGAGGACTGCTGATTGTCTTTGTTCACAGTTTCGGCATGTTTTTGGGGGAGTATCAGATTGTATTTGGTAATTCCCAGAAAATTTAAAATGTGGGCAATTTCCCTGGTAAAAAATTCCGGATATTCATAAAATTGATAAGAGCACATCCGCATTAAAAGAGGATACATCCGGGGAATGGCATTTTGGAATAAGAATATCCATCCTTTCGCAATTTTACGGATAAGATTCGGTATAGTATTTTTGTCTATATCCGGATAGGCTGCAAGGTCGATCAAAAGGTTCCGGATCGTATCCGCGCCCCGCTGTTCCCCCAGAAAATAAAAAGGCATGAGCATTTTATAAAGCTCACGGATAAGCGGAACGAGCATGGTGGTGGTTACCGGTATCGCGCTGTTTTTTAAAGCTTCATGCTTTTCCCGGATAAATTCAAATTTCCAGTCACTTATGAACTTTATTATTTTTTGTTTGATGTCCTTCGCCTCTAAAATCTTTTTTTTGTACGACTCCGGCATTTTTTTTTGTAATTCGAGGCAATCTTTGGCAAGAGATTCCATGTTGGTAATTATATCAGCCAGGGTAACACGCACAAATGACATTAAAACTATATCGGATTGTTTTTTTGCCCGCAGGATAAACCGGTTTAGAAAACCGAAATTCAGTTTTATCCGGTAATTCCGGGAAAGCATCAGAATATCCATTTTTATTCGCTCGGCCTGGTCAATTTTTGGCAAACTATAAAGGGAACTTACGGATGAAACCGGGCCTGGTTTGCTGTCTGACGCGGATAGACCAGGAGCCGCGTCTTTTGGCTGCTGGGTATCCTTTTTCTTCACCGGCATGATACTGCCGCGCTGTATCATGCCGCCATGAGCGGAGTCTGATTTTTCAATCCCGATTTCACCGCCCAGCTTTTTAGTCAGCGCCTTTGCCTCTTCGGGGGTAATATTCCCCAGATTTTCTCTGATTTTTTTCAATTCTCCAGGAGCGTACCGTGCTTGGGGACGTTTTTGTTCTTCTTTTGCCATGATGCCGCCGTCCTTATAATCTGATAAGATGTTTTTTTGTGACGCCGAGAAAATCTTTCAGAACGATTTTCTCGCCGGTTTTTGTTAAAAGCACACCGTTGAAAGCTCCGTAAATCGAATGATACCGGGTGGTCAGTACGACCAGGCTGTGCATCCGGGAATATACGGAACGGGGGGTAAACACCAAATCCACCATGCTTTTCGTATCCTGAATAATCCAGTCGCCGTTTATCCCCAAAGGACAGGTGATTTTGACCGGCGGCAGGGCGGTTAGTTTGCCGCCGCAAAATAAAAAATTTTCGTTGTATTCATTGGGGCGCATAGCCTCAATAGTGGAGTCCGCCAGACTGAAGGCGATATGCCGTTCGCCAATTTTTCCAAATCCATAGGCGTATTCGCTTTTCGTCCGCAACTTGTAGTAAGCCCGGTGCATATCGAAAAGGGCGGAACCGTCGTTTGCCGGGATGGAAAGCTGGTCTCCTGTTTTCGGCATAAGCGAAACAGTCCCGCTTATGGGGGCGGTCAGGCGGTATATTGCCCGGCACCGCCGCGTCACCGGAGCGGGGATGACCGCCGCCGCCTCGGAAAACAGGGGGGAATCAAGCTGCGCCTTCAGCACAAGGGTCGCCGTTGGCCTCAGGGAATCCCCGTCCAGACGGGCCGTAAGGGAAAGCCGTTTTTCTTTCCGGTTCCAGCTTATTTTTATTAACCGCCCGCTGCGGTGAGTGGAACATCTGCCGGACCACAAATTATAGGGAATAAACTTCCGCCGCGGCCCGACTACGGTCCGGTATGCGTATTTTCTGTTGGTTTCAGTATCCCAGAGCACCACTTCCGCGAATCCGAACAGGTTAATGCTGAAAAAATCAATGCTCCCGATGATTCTTCTCGTGTTAAACATAAAACTCATATTGCTGCGAATCTGAAAATTAGTAAGAAAGGCTGGTAACGGTGGAAAACTGAATGGCTGCTCCACTCCCCGGATATCGAGCCGCGCGGGCATAGTCCCAAACGTACCAAAAATTGGTTTTCCGTTTTTTATGAGTTCTTCCGGCGCTTCAGTTATAGTGCGTGAATACATACTCCCTGCCCTTTAACAAAAATATCGGCAAAAAAGAGTATAGCAGTAGAGCCTTGACAAAATCAAGGCCCTGTACTACAAAAGACGGGGTAATAAATGGCATATATCACCTGTAAAGACGCGGCTTTTGCCTACGAAGGCGAAACGGTTGTCGGAAACCTCAATTTCTCGGTACATCCCGGAGACTATCTGTGCGTGGTGGGGGAGAACGGCTCGGGCAAAACCACGGTGCTGAACGGCATTTTGCGTCTCAAGCGGCCGCAATCCGGCTCTATTGAGTTTGGCGAAGGCCTCACGCAGGCCGGCATCGGCTATCTGCCCCAGCAGCGGGCGGCCCAAAAGGATTTTCCCGCCAGCGTTTCCGAGGTGATTCTTTCAGGCAGGCTTGCCCGGCGGGGCCTCCGGCCTTTTTACACCAGGGCGGACAAAGATGCCGCCGAAACAAACGCCCGCCGTCTGGGAATCCATGACTTATACCGCAAGTGCTACCGGGAGCTTTCCGGAGGGCAGCAGCAGCGGGTGCTTCTGGCCCGCGCGCTCTGTGCCGCGAAAAAACTGCTGCTTCTGGATGAGCCGGCGGCGGGGCTTGACCCGGTGATAACCCAGGAATTGTATGCCATTATGGAAGCAATCAACAAAGAAACCGGCATGGCCGTGGTGATGGTGTCTCACGATATTCACAGCGCGGTGAAATACGCGGGCCTGATCCTGCATTTGAAAAACACCCAGGCGTTTTTCGGAACCACCGGGGAATACCTGAAGTCAGCGGTGGGCGCGGCGTTCCTGGGAACAGAGCATCCTTCAGCGCGAATTGCGGACGCGCCATGATCCAGGTTTTGCGGGAAATCTTTTCGTATCCTTTTTTAGTCCGGGCGGCGGCAGCGGGCTTTTTGGTTTCCCTGTGCGCGGCGCTCCTGGGGGTCTCTCTGGTGCTCCGGCGTTATTCCATGATAGGCGACGGGCTTTCCCACGCGGGCTTCGGCGCTTTGGCAATCGCCTCGGCGGCGCACGCCGCGCCCCTGGCGGTTGCCATTCCCCTGGTGTCCCTGGCGGCGGTCTTCCTGCTCCGTCTCAGCGAAACCAGCAAAGTCCGGGGCGACGCGGCAGTGGCGCTCCTGTCCACCGGTTCCCTTGCCCTGGGGGTCATGGTGGTTTCCGTTGCCTCCGGCGTCAACACCGACGTGAACAGTTATTTATTTGGCAGTATTCTCGCCGTGCGGCAAAGCGACGTGTGGCTGAGCGCGGCCCTGGGCGCGGCGGTGCTGGCGCTGTTCGCGCTCTGTTACCACCAGATTTTCGCCGTCACCTTTGACGAAACCTTTGCCAAAGCCACGGGAGTCAAAACCGGATCCTACACCATGATAACCGCCGTACTGACCGCCCTCACCATTGTGCTGGGCATGAGGATGATGGGCGCTCTGCTGATTTCAAGCCTGATTATCTTTCCGGCCCTCACGTCCATGCGGGTGTGCAAATCCTTCAAAAGCGTCACCATCTGCGCGGTCTGCGTTTCATCGGCGTGCTTTTTTTCCGGCCTGGTGATTTCATTCCTCTGGGCAACTCCTGCCGGGGCCAGCGTGGTAGTGGTCAATATGCTGTTCTTTGCGGTTTTCAGCGCCGCGGGCGCAATAATAGATAATAGATAATAGATGGATAGAGGAATAGAGAAGGCGGAGAGTTACGGGAGCGTCTCCCGTAATTACGGGAATGCTTCCGGGAGTTACGGGAGCGTCTCCCGTAGTTACGGGAATGTCTCCGGGAGTTACGGGAGCGTCTCCCGTAACTACGGGAATGCCTCCGGGAGTTACGGGAATGCCTCCGGGAGTTACGGGAACGCCTCCGGGAGTTACGGGAATGTTTCCGGGAGTTTCCTCTATCTTCATAATATCGACAAAATGTCTGTGTATACTGCGTATGTTGACTATCAAAACCAGGGAGAACAAGCTATGAAAAAGGATGTGTTCAAAATTAACACCATGTACTGCCCCAAGTGCCCGGACAAAGTCCTGAATGCGGTGCAGGCTCTGGCGGGTATTGAAAAAACAGCGGCGGACTTGAAAAAAAGCGAGCTGGCTGTTGAATATGACGAAGGGCAAACGAACCGGGTGCGCATTGCTGACGCGGTGCGGAAAGCGGGTTTTACGGCAAAACTCGCGCTAGATACGGCGGAAGACGCGCCGGAGCCCTTCAAAAGCCGCGCGCGGAACCGGGCGTATTGGGCGATGGTGACTTCCCGCCCCAAAAAACGCTGCGGCCTGTGCTGCTGACAGGAGGTGTGAAATGGATTTTGTATTGAGCCACTGGCATTGTATTTTGCCGGTTGCAGGTCTGCTGGCCGCCGTGCTCGTGATGCGGCGGAATAAAAAGGAGAACTGAACATGAAAAAAAATTGCAGGCGCTTTGTAGCGGCCGCTGCCGGGCTGCTATCCGCTTTGGCTTTCTTGTCCTGCGGGAAACTGGACGTGGTGGGGCAGGATTCGATTGCGTCTTTTCAGGCGCTGCTGGACGCCCTGCCCGGCAGCGTTTCGCCGGACGGCATGAACGGCGGCTGGTCCCTGGAGTCCCCGGACGGCCAGGCGCGGTTTATCTGGAGCAAGAATTTTGCCGAAAGCCCCCTCCACGATGTGATGCTGGAGTTTGACGCCGCCCCGTTCA
>JAITOJ010000134.1 GCA_031290005.1 Treponema sp.
ACGCATTTTCTTCATACTCTAACTCCTCAAAAGTTATATTTAAAAAATCCCCGAATACCATATCCAGGAAATTTTTTACACGATAGAGGAGCTTGCAAAACCTCAGTTTTACAAGCTCAGCGCCAAAAAGGGCCGATTCCCTTACAGCCCGCTAAATCCGCCAAACCGCGAAGCTCTGCCCCTCCAAAGCGCAGAGGCCGTTCTCAAGACTGCCCTGCCCAATAGCATAGATCGTCTCTCCAGAAAGGGATACCCGCGCCGCGGCCCTGTTGCCGCCGGGATTTACCGCCAGAAGCAGGGAACCCCGGCGATAGATAAAGGGCAGCGAATCGGCGTGGAGTATCTCCAGATTCGGCTTTCCCCGTAAATCCCCCTCCGTGTTACGCAGGCGGAGCAGGGCCTTTACCGTGTTCAGGAGCGAATCAGGCTCCTTCTCCTGGGCCTCCACGCTGGGGGCGCCCTCCTCCGCGTCCACGGGGAGGTAGAGCTTATCCGGCGGCGCCGCTGAAAAGCCCTTGTTTTTGCCTTCCGTCCACGGCATGGGCGTCCGTGAGCCTGTCCGGGTATACCCCCCTTCCCTGGACTTCACGTTAAGGTAGCGCATACCGATCTCATCACCATAATATAAAAAGGGAACCCCCGGCAAGGTAAAGAGTACCGCGTAAGCCAGGGCCAATTCCGTGCGGGTTAGGGTAAAACCCAGACGGCAGGTGTCGTGGTTGCCGGTGATCAGGCTGATAAAGCCGGTGTTTTTTGTTTCTTCATACCAGGGCAGGTAGTTGTCAAGGAAGCGGCGGATATCGGCGTTTGCGTCTTTTTTGAAGAAGCTGTTGTCGTTGACCGGGCGGCCTTCGCCATCCAGGGTATAATCCCTAAGCAGTGTCTTATAGCCCCGCCCGTCGTGGTCAAGGAGAAAGTCCGCGTGAAAGCCCGCGTGAAGCGCCTGGGGGGGATTGCTCCATTCGGACACCAGTACCGCTTCCGGGTAATCGGCGTCAAGCATGGCGCGGATGTTCCGCCACACCGCGGAGGTCGCGCTTTTTTGGCCGTCATCGTTCTTCACAAGGGAATCGGCCATGTCCACCCGGAACCCATCGGCGCCCCGGTCCAGCCAAAAGCGGATAATGTCCTTGAGGGCCTCACGGGTAGCGATACTGTCAGGGTGGTCAACGGGAAGCTGCCATGGTGCGGTGGGATTCAAAAAGCCGAAGTTAAGGGCCGGCTGACACTTGAAAAAGTTGATGACATAGGAGCCGTTCCGCTCCGCTTCCCCGGCAATAAACCGCATCCCTTCAACACCCCAGGTTATCCAGTTGTCGGTCCAGATGTAGCGGTTCCGGTATTCGTTGGGTTCCGCCTTTTTGCTCTCGGTAAACCAGGCGTGTTCCTCGGAGGTGTGACCGGGGACAAGATCCAGCAGCACATGGACGCCCTTTTTGTGGGTCTCTTTAAAAAGCAATACAAGATCCTCGTTGGTCCCGTAACGGGGGGCAACCTTTTTATAATCGCGCACGTCGTAACCGGCGTCCTTAAAAGGTGAATCAAAACAGGGATTAATCCAGAGAGCGTTGCAGCCAAGTTCCCGAATGTAATCCAGTTTTTGGATAATCCCCTTAATGTCGCCGATCCCGTCGCCATTCGTATCATAAAACGATTGGGGATAAATCTCATAAAAAACCGCGTCCTCTAACCATTGAGGCATTGATGTTCTCCTTGCTATTTCAATTTCAATTTCTATCGTTTTCTCTATATTAAGAGTTTGTCGGGCTTTCACCCATACCAAGCTCTTTCAATCGTGCAAAACCACCAGGGAAAGGGGCTGCACGGTAACAGTTCCGGTAAGTTCCCGTATGGTATCGACACCGGCCCTTTCGGCGTCTACCACCTGATACCACACGCCACTTGGGAGGCTCAGGGTTTTTGGCGCGGCATTGTCGGCGCCGTTGTAGGCGACAAAAATCGTCCGCCACGCGTCGCCGTTAGCGTTGTCTTTGAGCCTGAAGGACACCACATTATCCCGCGGCGGATTTTCCAGCGGAATGTCCAGTTTTGCGTCTATATCAGCTTTGCTGTCCATGCGAAACGCGGGATGCGCCTTTCGCAGCCTGATAAGCCCCGCGTAGTACTGAACCACTTCCCGGTATTTCCCGGCGTTTTCCCAGCGTATACGGTTAGTGCTGTCGGGACTGGCGTAGCTGTTGTGATCGCCCAACTTGGAGCGCAGCATCTCGTCCCCGGCCTGAAAGAAGGGTATGCCCTGGGAAGTAAGCACAATGCCGTTTGCAAGCAGCACGGACTTTACCGCGTAGCTTGCGAAGAGTGGTTCGCTGCTGTTGATCTTGTTGTAGGGGTCGTGGTACAGGGTATCCCGGCTCGCGCCAAAGGACATGCTGATCTTGTCCCACAGGTTCAGGTTGTCGTGGGCGGTAACGTAGTTCACGCTCTCGCCGGCGCGGGCGGTGAATTCATAGATCGCGCCCTTGACGCCGTTCACTATATCCCATTCCCGGCCGCTCTGGCCGGTGGCAAAACCCTTTGAGCCGTCATCACTGCCGCCCTTGATTGCCCCCCGGATATTGTCGTTAAAAACGGCAAATTGCTTGTCCTTCTGGGCGCCTTTGTTGGTCTGGAGGTTCGCGGCAAGCACCGAGCCCCCCGCCTGCCAGGGCTCCCCGTAGATAAGGATGCTCTGGTCAACTTCGGCGCGTACTTCTTGTACAAGCTGTTCCATGGTGGGGGTGTCGATAAGGCCCATAAGGTCAAAGCGGAAGCCGTCGATGTTGTATTCCCGCGCCCAGTATGTACAGGAATCGATGATGTATTTCCGCACCATCGGGCGCTCTGTGGCGACTTCGTTGCCGCAGCCCGATCCGTTGGACAGGGCGCCGGAAGCGGTAGTCCGGTAGAAATAGCCGGGAACCAGCCGCTCAAAAGGCCCCTCTTGCACAGAAGCGGTATGGTTGTAAACCACGTCCATGATCACCCGGATACCCGCGTCATGCAGGGCCTGTACCATCCGCTTAAATTCGATGATCCGGGCTTTGGGATCCCGCGCGTCCGTGGCATAGGAGCCTTCGGGGACATTGTAATGCTGGGGATCGTAACCCCAGTTAAATTGATTGTTCGCGTTAAGTTCGTCGATGGAAGCAAAGTCAAAAACAGGCAGCAGATGTACGTGGGTAATGCCCAGGTTTTTAAGGTGATCGATGCCGGTAGGGTCGCCCGCGCTGTTTTGGGTTCCCGTTTCGGTAAAAGCCAGAAATTTCCCCCTGTGTGTCATGCCCGAATTGCTGTCAATGGAAAAGTCCCGCATATGCAGCTCGTAAATTATGGCATCCTGCCAGTTGGTAGAAAAAGCCGGCTTTTCCGCGGGCTTCCAGCCGGGGGGGTTGGTATCGGCCAGGTCAATAATTGCCATGCGCTGGCCGTTGGCGGATACGGCTTTGGCATAGGGGTCGGGGGCATAGCGCTGGCTTCCATTGCTCAGGGTAACGCGGTACAGGTAATACTTACCCGCCAGATTTTCCGGTATGGAAACCGACCATACCCCGGTTCCTGAATCTTTTGCCATGGGGTACAGGGCATCGGTGCGGTTATCCGTTACTTTACCGCTTGAGTTGTAGGTTCCGGGGTCTTCATACAGGGCTACGGACACGGACCCGGCGGCAGGGGACCAGACTTTGAACACGCTCCTGTCCGCCTGCCAGATAAGCCCCAAATCGCTTTCACTGTAATAGAAATCGTCCAGACCTTTCGGCTCCTCCTCCACAGAGGCAGGGCAGCCGAATAGAACCACTATCGCGCTTATTAAGGCAGCGATAACCACGCTATGCTTCACGATATCCGTTCCCTACTGGTAGAGTACCGCCATACTAAAGGACGGCAGGGTAACGGTTCCGGTGACATCCCCCAGGGTATCGGTTCCGGCCTTTTCGGCGTTTACCGTCTGATGCCACGCCCCGGCTCCGGGCAGATCCAGGGTTTTCGCCGCGCTTCCGGCGTTGTAGGCCACAAAAACAGTGCGCCATGCATCCCCCGAAGGCGTTCCGTCCACCGTAAAGGATACGAGTTTGTTCTGGGCGGACAGAACCGTTATGTTGTCCATTTCGGCCTTGCTGTCCATCCTGAACGCGGGGTGCGCCTTTCTGAGCTTGATAAGCCCCGCGTAGTACTGAACCACCTCCCGGTATTTCCCGGCGTTTTCCCAGCGTATGCGGTTGACGTTGTCGGGACTGGAATAGCTGTTATGGTCGCCCAACTTGGAGCGCAGCATCTCGTCACCGGCCTGGAAGAAGGGTATGCCCTGAGAGGTAAGCACAATGCCGTTGGCAAGCAGCACGGACTTTACCGCGTTGTTTTCAAGGAGAGGCTTATCCTTCGCTATCAGGCTGTAGGGGTCGTGTGCGAGGTCCTTGGCGCCCAGAGAAAGACTGATCTTGTCCCAGAGGTTCAGATTGTCGTGGGCGGTAACGTAATTGATGCTTTCACTGGCGCGGTCGGCAAAGCCGTCCACGGAACCCCTGACGCCGTTTACAATGCCCTTTTCGGTGTTATCCTGGCCGGTGGCAAAGCCCTTCGACGCGTCATCTGTGCCGCCTTTAATGGAACCACGGATACGGTCGTTGAATATGGCGATACCCATACCCCGCTGGCCGCCAACGCCGGTCTGTTGCAGAGACGGAAGCACCGAGCCTCCCGCCTGCCAGGGTTCGCCGTAGATGATGAGGGAGGGGGTGTCGCGGCGTACCGTTTCCGCCACCTGACGCATGGTTTCCCGGTCGATGATGGCCATAAGGTCAAAGCGGTAGCCGTCGATGTTGTATTCCTTTGCCCAGTACACGCAGGAATCGACGATGAACTTCCGCACCATGGGCCGCTCGGAGGCCACTTCGTTGCCGCAGCCCGATCCGTTGGACAGGGAGCCGTTATCGGTAGTCCGGTAGTAATAGCCCGGCACCATGGACTCAAAGGGACCGCCGCCGGTGGTGTAGGTGTGATTGTAGACCACGTCCATCACTACCCGGATTCCGGCGTTGTGCAGGGACTGTACCATCTCTTTGAATTCCCGTATCCGCGCTTTGGGATCCGCGGGGTTGGTGGAATAGGAACCTTCCGGCACATTGTAATTCTGGGGATCGTAGCCCCAGTTGAACTTCGCGTCTGTTGACGCGGGATCATCGACGGTAAGTTCGTTAAGCGAGGCAAAGTCATAGCTGGGCAGCAGGTGTACGTGGGTAACGCCAAGGTTCACCAGGTGATCAACACCGGTGGCGGCTCCCGCGCTGTTTTTGGTTCCCCGCTCGGTAAAGGCGAGGAACTTGCCCTTGTTCTTCATGCCCGAATCTTCATCAAGGGAGAAGTCCCGTACATGCAATTCGTATAACACCGCGTCCTGCCACTTCCCGGAGAAAGCCGGTTTTGTACCGGGCCGCCAGGCCGCGGGGTTGGTGTCCGCGAGGTTCAGCACAAAGGCGCGCTGCCCATTGGTCGACACCGCTTTGGCATAGGGGTCAACGCCCCAGTTTACCTTACCGCCGGCAAACTCAACGCGGTAGAGGTAGTACTTTCCCGCAAGATCGCCGCTTACCGCTACGGACCATACGCCCGTAGCCGCGTCCCGTTCCATGGGGGAAAGGTTCTCCGTAACGTTGTCCGTTACCTTGCCGCCTGAGTTATAGGTTCCGGCATCGTCGTATAAGGCCACCGATACTGACGCCGCTGTGGGCGCCCAGACCTTAAAGCCGCTTTGAGCGGCGCTGTAGCTTAGGCCAAGATCGCTGCCCTCATAAACATAGCTGTCCAGGATGTTCCGCATGGTCACTTCTTTATCAGTGAAGCCGCCGCTTTCGTCCCGCAGGATAATCAGCTTTGAAGGGTCGGTAATCCTGTCCGTAAGGGTGATGCGTACCTGCCGGTCGTTTTTACCCTGAACGGCGGTTCCCGCCAGTTTTTTCTCACCGTCATACACGACAAAAGCCCCGAAATTTTTCGGCGCTTTTAAGAGGGCTGCCGTTACGGTATCCGGGCTGTCCGCTACGGCAAACAGGATGGGCATAGTGTTGACATTGGGCTTTTCCGTATACAGCGCGGGATCACCCTGTACCACCCATACTTCCTTTGCGCCGGTAAACCGGTCGTCCGGAGTGTCCTTTTCGGCCCAGTCATTGCCGCCCGATTTTCTTCTCACAATCAAGCCAAAAACCTCTACTTCTCCCGGCACGTTAATACGCGTCGTAACAAACCCGTCTTTACCGGGCTTACTGAACTCAAACCCCCCGCCGTCACCGTTAGGGACTGAGGGCCAGACCCAGACGTTCCACCCGGCATAATCTTTATTATACCGGTAATAATGAACCAAGAGGGAATAATTCCCACGGGAAGCCGCATCCACATTCGCGCAACCAATCAGCATTGCTATACCGGAAAACAACATTGCCGCCGCAATACACCAGGCACAAAAAATCTTCTTTGCGTTTTTCATCGTTATCATTATCTCCATAAGTAAAAAAACGCCCGATCAGGAAAACGCGAGGTTCCCGCAACCGGACGGATAAGGCGTGTTATTTTATTGCCGGCTTTGCCGTGTACACTGTGGGATCGCCGGAGAGCAGCCAGATCTCTTTGGCGCGGGAGAACCGGTCGTCGGCAATGTCCTTATCGGACCAGCCGTCGCCGCCCTGCCTGACGATAAAGCCGATCTCGGTTACAAAAGAGGCCATGGGGATGCCGGAGGTAACAAAACCATCTGCGCCCGCCGAACCAAACGCGTAGCCCTGCCCTTCCTCGTTAGGCTCGGAGGGCCAGACCCAGAGGTCCCAATTGGAATAATCCCCGTCGGCCCGGTAGTAGTGAATCACTACGGAGCCTTCTCCGCCGTCTTCGGGCAGACGACTCGCGCAGGAAGCCGCCCCAAAGAGCAGCGCCGCAACAGCAAGTAGAACCAATACTTTTGCTTTCATGTTCTTCTCCTATTTAAAAAGATAGATGGTATCGATGTGGATCCAGTTGCCGTCACTGGCGTTCTGAATACGCAGTTTGTCCCCGCCCTTGAGGGTAAGTCCCGTTGCGGGGGTAAAAACCTGGAGGTACTGGGGATCTTCCATTTCCCATTCATGACCGTCCCGGTAGTAGTCCACGGTTTTGGTTACGGGGCTGCCGCCGTCGGCATTGACGGTAACGGAAACTTCGCCCGATTCGCTGCCGCTCCAGGCCAGGGTAACGCCGTAAGCGCCCGCCTCAACTCCGGCGGGAACCGTTACTTCCACATAGCCCTGGGAATACCCGATGTTCTTCACGTAACCCGCGCCGCTGGCGATGAAGCTGTTCGTAAAGACAGCCGGTTCGTCCCCGCCGTTTCCATAGGTGTGGAGGTCGCCGTCTTCGGCTTCTATTTTCGCCACCACTTCGCCACCAATTTCCTCAGCGTCCGCCGCTTTAAGGCTGACGCAGGAAACCATCACCGCCCCAACAAGCAGGGCCGCCGCCGCAATCGCGGCGAATGTTCCAATTCTTGCCTTCATTCTTTTCTTCTCCTCATAAATGTTTTTTTTAACAACAGACGGTTACGTTTGGCGTAACTGTCAATTATTTATACCTTTAGTTTAGTTGCCGACAGCCTGAGTGTATAGATACATCACATCCAAATGGAGCCACGCGGCCGTTTTGGCCTCTGAATCGTCACCCGGAAGCTTTGCGTTCTGGATGCGGATTGTGTCCCCGCCCTTGATTTTGATCCCCCGGTCTTTTAATTCCGTAACCTTCATATACTGAGGGAGGGACATATCCCACTCGCCCTCACCATGAATAGGATTCGGGTGGGAGTATTCCTTCTCGATCGGATCACGGTCGTTGATATAGATCGCGACTGTACCTGTTTTGCTGCCACTCCAAACCAGCGTGAGGCCGTAATCGCCCTCTGGAACTTCGGCGGGGACCGTCAGGAGTACATAGCCCTGTTTCGCGCCGATCTCTTTAACAAATTTCCCGCCGCTGGCGTTTCCGCTGTTATGGACTTCGGGATCTTTGCCATCGTTAACAAGCTTTCCATCTTCGGCTTCCATAGTCCATATCGGCTTGTCCGGATCGCTCCCCAGTATTTTGGGAAGCACCGTTTTCATCATTTCTTCCTGGGGCGGCAAATCCTCCCAAGTTGTGGGGCATCCGGCCAGAATTACCGGAATGGAAAATACCGCGCAAGAAATAAGCGCTTTTATGCTAAACCGGTTTTTGGTATTCATGTTCATTTTGTTCCTCCTGTATTACAGTTCCCAGCGCAGGCCGGTGCGTATGGCCGCTTCAGACTGGCCGCGATCCGGGTCATAGAGCAAATCTCCGTCCAGATCAAGATAATTCTGTCCATCCGTGAAACCCTTGTAGGGGTTGGCTTTCCACAGGAACTGCCCGTACACGATGGGTTTGCCAATGGCTTTTAACTTTTTGTTCACCCCAAAGAAAAACCCAAAGGGATTTTTGCTTTCATCCATGCCGAAATTGGGGGTACGCACAACGGCGCCCAGTTCAACATTGAGACTTTCAGGGAGCTTGACGATGCCTATATAGGAATGGCGGAAGTAATTCTGAGCCTGATTGTCAAAGCCGCAGATCAGTTCCGCACCTCGGACAAGCTTGTTTAACGCGCCTACTTCCAGTTTAAGCCCTACTTTGGGCACAAAGAAGTTGCTTTCCCAGTTTCCCCGCCTGACCCAGTCCTCCTCAGCGGTGCGGAAGTTTAACTCGGCGTAAGCGGATACCTTGGAATTGTTTATGTGGATCAGGCGGCTCAGGTTCAAGTCAAAGCTAGGGTTCACATAGATCCGCATATTGTCCCAGCCGGGATAGGGTTTATAAAGCCCGTCCTGGATAAAGGCGAATTCAGCGCCCACCGCGGCATGGAGCGTTACAGTGTTCATGGGCTTTACGGTTACGTCCACATAGGCCTGCTGGACATTCCGGTCTCCCAATTGATCCTGGATGTGTTCATCGCCGCCGTCCTGTTTGACGTACATGAGGCTTGCCTGGGAACCCCTGAATTTATAACCCGCCAGGGTCTGAACCTGCCGATTAATGCTGTAGATCGCCTGCACCGCCCCCGCCATGTTTTCAAGAGCATTGGCGTCAGGATCAACGGCGCCTACATCAGATTGAGGCGGAGAGTAGCGCTTTTTGTACTCGTAGTCTTTACCGTCAACCATTAACGCCACTTTTTCCTCTCCCCAGAGGTTTACCAGGCCGTTTGCCTTGATTCCCACAGGGCCAACTTTGCCGGAGTAACCCAGGATATAGTCGGCTTCGTATATTTGGTCAAAGATGGTATCGTATCCCGCCTTGCCGTAAGCGCCGTTGTATTGAAAGTCCAGAGTATGGGTCTTGTATTGAGCCGTAACGATGCCCAGAAACCCATACTGGTTCCCCGCCCGGTCGGCGCTTTTATTGGGGGCAATAGAGGCGTTAAAGCGTATGTCGCCGATCTTCTGGAGCTTTGCGCCCGGTCTGAACAGCAAAAAGCCGCCGGTGCCGCCATAGCCCGCATCCCAGTCGCCGTCTACAGTCATCCACAGGGCGTTGTCGTGCCGGGGCAGCTTGACGTATTTAAAGCCGAACAAGGTAGTTACGTAGGGGTCCTGAATATTGATCGAGAAATGACCTATAGTGGGCAACCCGATAAAATAGGAAAAGGGATTGGTCAGGCCGTCGGTAAAGAACTGCTGAAATCCGTCACCCCATTCGAGGACGTCTTTATTGTACAGTCTCTGGGTCTGGCCCGCTTCCAGTTCCGTAAATACATTCAGCTTCTTGAAAGCCGATCCGTTAAACCGTATATAACTGTGCAACTGGGTTTCAGCGTTTTTCACCTCCATGGTTTCAGGGTCAAACCATGTTCCAAACGCCACATCCGAAGTGGTGCCGAAATTTATCTGGGCATATAAACCCGCGCCGCCCGCACAGAAGAGCGAAACAACAATAACAAGAAAAGAAAACCATCGCATTCTTTCCATCATTCTTTTTAGCAACTTCATTCTTTTAGCCTCCATCTCTTTTTGCCTAATCAGGCGTTTTTTTTTGGTTTCCGCCGGTTTAGTCCGCGGTCCTCTTGAAGGTCAAGAGAGCTTTCGCCGGATCTAACGTGATGGTGTAAGTACCGGCGGTTATAATCTTCCATTGGGATTTAGAATTATTTTCCTTGCCTGAAGCCAGTTCTACGGACTCTTCGGAATTCAAGGCCCCGGTAATATCACTCGGCCCAAGCGAAACAAACCAGGTATTGCCGCCCTCATTCCAATCAGATTTCGGAGCCGTCCCGGTATATAACGCGAATTCATCATCAACATTGGCAGTTACCGTAAAGGTGTAGGTATCACCGCTTTTGATAAAGACCTTTGAGTTCTCTAAACCCCAGCCGCCAAACTCATTAGCGCCGATAGCATACACATTATGGCCTTCGGGAATGACTATTGGCTCCGCCACCGCCGCTTCGCTCAACCTGAATATCAGTTTCTTGTTTCCGGGATCCAGAGTGATGGTGTAAGCGCCGGCTGTCAGAATTTTCCATTGCGTTTTTGAGTTATTCTCATAACCTGGCGTTACTTTCACCGACACATCGGTATTCAATACGCCGGTAATATTCGTCGAATCAGACGAAGAAAACCAGGTGTCGCCATCCCAATCGCTTTTCGGAGCCATCCCGGTATATAACGCGAATTCACCGCCACCGTCGACATTTCCCGTCCAGGTATAGACCTCGCCGATTTTGGTGAAAGCCTTTGAGCTGCCAAGAGACCAGCCCCCAAAGGCGCCGGAGCCGACAGCATAAACGTTATGGCCTTCCGGAACAAATGTCGGGATAATTTCCCTGCCGCAGGATACAGTGCCGAATATCAGAGCCAGACCGATGCCGCCCGCTACGTGGCTTAGGCGGCCTTTTGCTTTGATTCTCTTCATTTTTCATACTCCTTACCGTTAGTGTATCGATTCACCTGTTAATATTATAAACCGGTCCTTACCGCTTGTCAACAAAAAAACGTAAAAAAAACGTAAAAATTACAAAATTGTTTTGGGACTTTTCCTGTAAAACACCACTGCCGAACCGGGCAGTACGGCGGCACCGTCCGATACATTAGTATCGGGCGGGGTTGACGGTGCGTTTTCCGCGGCGCTGAACATCGGCTCTCCGAATGCGGGCAACAGACTTTCTATCGAAACGGGTTTTTCTTTTGGGTAGATCAGAGTAAGGCTCCCGCCCTGCGCGACGGCATTAGTGCCGGAAAAAGTCCAGCAATGGACGCCTTCCCGGCAGGTGTACAGCATGGCGCTGTTATTGATCAGATCAAGATGTTCGGCGCGGAAGCGGATGAGGCGTTGAAAAAAGGCGAGTAAATCCCTGTCCTGTTTTTCCTCATTCCAGATCATGGGCCTGCGGCATTGCGGGTCTTGCCCGCCTGTCATACCGATTTCAGTGCCGTAGTAAATACAGGGAGAGCCGGGCATAAGAAACAGCATAGTAAAGGCATTACGCAGGGCGCTCTTGCTGCCCCGCGCGCGGGTAAGGGCGCGGTCCGGGTCGTGGGAGTCCATCAGGTTAAAGGCGATACGATTGTGCAAATCGCTATACCGGGTAAGAGCGCGGATTAAGCGCTCGGTTACGTCTTCGGCATCCGTGTTTTTTTGCAGAAAGAAACCGGAGACCGCCATTCCCAGGGGATAATTCATGGCGGCGTCAAAATAGCCGGGGTTGATCCAGGGGGAAGCGTCGTTCCAAACCTCCCCGATAACGTAAAAATCCTTTTTTTCGCGGTGAACCGCGGCGGAAAATTCCCGCCAGAAATCAAAGGAAACCTCGTTGGCAACATCCAGCCGCCAGGCGTCAATATCACATTCCCTGATCCAATGCAGGGCCGCGCCGATAAGGTATTCCTTAACGCGGGGGTTTTCGGTATTCCACTTGGGCATTCTGGAACTAAAGGCAAAACATTCGTAGTTGATTTTCTTCCTGTCCCGGCAGCGCTCCTCCACAGGGAAATTATGGATATAAAAGCAGTCCCGGTATTCCGAGCGTTCCTGGTTTGCGAGGACATCACGCCAAAAGGGATGGCTGCTCCCGGTGTGGTTAAACACCGCGTCCAGCATGACCCGGATGTTCAGGGCATGGGCCTCCCGCACCAGGGCTTTAAGGCTTTCGGTACTGCCGAAGCGTTCATCAATGCGGAAATAATCTTCGGTATCGTATTTGTGGTTTGAGGGCGACTGAAAGATGGGGGTCAGGTAGATGCCGCTTATCCCCAGTTCCTTCAGGTACCCCAGCTTTTGCCGTATGCCTTCAAGGTCGCCGCCAAAAAAGTTATTATACGCCGGTTCGTCCCGCTCCCAATCAGAGGCGCCCGGCAGGGAGATCGCGGGGTCCCCGTTACGGAACCGGTCCGGGAAAATCTGATACCAGACGGTCTTCCCGGCCCATTGGGGGACAGCGGGGGCATCGGCGGTGTGAATGTATGGATAGAAAAAATGATTATGATACACGGCGAGCTCATCTTCACTAAAGGGAACCGTACCGTTTTCGGAAAAGTACCACCCTTCCGGGCAGTCATACCGGAAGAACGCGCTCCGTGCCCGAAACCCGTACTTCATCCGCCGCCGCGCCGGAACATCAAGCTCGGCCCGCCACACCTTGCGGGAGGGTGCGGCATACTGGAGGCTCATGGCTTCTTCCCGGTACTGCCAGACCCACTTCCCGTCCGATTCCGCACAATCAAAGGGATCGCCGTAGATGATGACGGGGGTTTCCACGTCCGGGGAGGACACCAGCCGGATAACTATTTTATCCCGGTATTTGTCATAACAGCACCAGGGCAGCGCTGCAACATGTTGAAAAAATGGCCTTTGGTGATGAAGTTTGTACGTGCCCACGATTTTATTTCTTCTTGTACGCCATTAAAACACCGCCTGCCGGCCCGGTAAAGGCGCGCCCAAAATACAGGGCTGCCGGAAAATTGCTCCGGCAGCCCCATTGGTTTACATCCGCGTTTCCGCGGGGTTTAGTCCGCGGTTCTCTTAAAAGTCAACAGAGCTTTCGCGGGATCTAAGGTGATGGTGTAAGTGCCGGCTGTTTTAATCTTCCATTGCGACTTCCCATCATTGTTCTTGCCTGAGGCTATTTCCACTGGCACTTCGGCATTCAATGCCCCGGTAATATCACCCGACCCAAGCGAACCAAACCAGGTATCGCCGTCAGCACCCCAATCGCTTTTTGGAGCCGTCCCGGTATATAACGCGAATTCAGTGTCAGCAGTGACGGTTCCCGTATAGGTGTAAGTAGTCCCGGTTTTGGGAAATTCCACTGAATTGCCAATAGTCCAGCCGCCAAACCCACCAGAGCCGATAGCATAAACCTTATCCGTAATGGTGATTACCTCTACATCCGACGCTTCGGCGGTCTTGGTAAAGCTAATCTCTTGATTAGCGGTATTCACCGTGATCGTATACGTACCCCCGGTGAGGTAATAGCTGGAGTTCCCACTGCTTTGATAAACAGCGGCAGTTACCGTCTTTGCGCCGCCGTTTACGGCACAGGAAACATTTTCCTTGCCATCGTCCGTTGGACGCAACCATGTAGCTGGATCATTCCACTCGCTGATTTTTTCCTCGGCAACGTAGAATTTCAGTTCTCCCTTACCAAATCCGATATTGCCGGACCATGTGAACGAACCGCCAGAACTGGTCATCTCAAGGGCATTTCCCACCGACCAGTCATTAAGACCGCCCACTATCCAGACCTTGCCATTTACCTCCGGCTCCTCCGCCAATTCGGTCAACTTGAATGTCAGCTTCTTCGTCGCGGGATCTAAGGTGATGGTGTAAGTGCCGGCGGTTTTGATTTTCCATTGCGATTTCCCATCATTGCTCTTGCCTGAGGCTATTTCCACGGCCACTTCTTCATTCAATGACCCGATGGTAATAGTAGTCGGCCCAACCGAACCAAACCAAGTATCGCCATCCCAATCGCTTTTCGGAGCCGTCCCGGTATATAACGCGAATTCATCATCAGCATTGACGGTTCCCGTATAGGTGTAGGTACTCTCGGTTTTGGGAAATTCCACTGAGCTACTAAGAGTCCAGCCGCCAAATCCACCAGAGCCGATAGCATAAATCTTATGGTTTTCGGGAATGGTGAGTGTCGGATCTTCAATCTTCGCGACATCCATCCTAAAGGTTATTTCATTGCTCGATGGGTTCACCGTAATTGTATATGTCCCGGTATTTGCGAACTGCCAGGCGCCGGCATCGTTGGACTTGCCGCGTTTTGCTTTTACCGTCGATGTTTCGCCTACAGCGCATGTTACCGTCTCATTGTTGTCATTAGCCGCATCCCCATTGGAGGGAACATACCAGGTATCACCTGTATCCCAGTCCTCCGGTTTGGTTTCGCCGCCATAAAACTTGACGCCCCCTGAAATGTCGCCGGTCCAGGTAAAGCCCCCCCCATTTGACTCTGTCATCGAAATGGCGGATGCCGGGGACCAACCGTTTACATCTCCGACCATCCAGACCATTTTGTCTGGTTCTGGAAGAGTTTCTGAAAGAGTTTCCTCACCGCAAGATACTGTGCCGAAAACCAGCGCCAGCGCTACGGTCAGAACACCGATGCCGCCCACTATTTGGCTCAGGCGGCCTTTTGCTTCGATTCTTTTCATTTTTCTTACTCCTTGCTGTTGGTGTATCGATTCACTTTTCATTGGTGTATCGAATCACCTTTATAGTACACCCGCTTTTACCCCTTGTCAACAAAAAATCGACATAAAATTTGAAATTTTATCGGAAGGCCCTGTAGTACCCTATATCTTTTTTACACTGCCCCCGGATACCAGGGACACGTCCAGTTGTATGATGCGCTGTTGCAGGGGTTCCTTCCTGATAAGCCGCATAAGCAGGGCTGCCGCGTTGGCCGCTTTATCGGGGATGTTTTGACGAGCCGTTACCAGCCGGGGCTGACAAAGGCTCGAATACAGGCTGCCGTCAAAACCGCAGAGGGATATATCGCCGGGTATGTTAATGCCCATATCCTGAAGACAGAGCATGGATTCGGCGGCAAGCCTGTCATGGGCAAAAAAGAGGGCGGTAAATTTTTTAATCAGGCCATCAATGTTTTTCCTAAGAAACCCGGCCCGTTCGTCCTTGTCTTTATCGAGGGTAAAAACATTGTCCTCCCCAAAGGGCAGACCCTGTTCTTCCATAGCGTCCTGTATACCGCGGCGGCGTTCGTAGTAGACGCCTCTGCCGGGTTTCCCCTGGGAAAGATACGCGATACTCCGGTGTCCCTGTTCTATCAGGTATTTGGTTATAAGATAGCCCCCATGGCGATCATTCAACCCGGCGTTCACATAGGGCAGGCCGTCGTCACAAAAATAAGAATCAATAAAAACCAGAGGGGTTATTGTTTTCCTCATAAACAGGGAACATTCATCCATCTGGCATCCCATCACGATAAGCCCCGCCACATTCCAGGAATCGGCTATACGCAGGGATTCCTCCACGCTGGCAGAGGCATAGAACATCAGAAAATAACCGTCCCGGTGGAATTCCTGTTCCAGAACCCCGATTGTTTCACTAAAAGTGGGGTTCCGCATGACATTGTAGGTATCAATATGGGAAATGATGACGCCGATAAGCCGGGGGCCATGATTCCCCAACAGTTTTGCCCCCATGTTGGGTACATAATTTGTTTCTTTGATGACCTCCTGAACCTTTTTCAGGGTTTCAGCCTTCATTTTATGTTCACGGTCATTCAGAACATTGCATATCGTAGTAGGACTTACCCCGGCCATACGGGCCAGATCTTTAATCGTAACCATGCGGCATCTTACTATACCTGTATATAATTTTCAATTAGCCCTCCCTACGGCAGCTTTTCCAAAAATTACCGTATCAAGCCCCTTGATACCCAAGAGTCAGTATAACTGTTTGCAGTTTCAAGAGGGGGTGTTATCTGATTTAGAAAAAGCGGTATCAGCCCACAGTAACCCTGGCGCTCACCGGCGCGGACGCCCCGCGCTTCATTGCCACGGGAAGGGGCGCGGCGTCAGCGGCAGTGAGGATGTACGTTCCCGGCACAAGGACACTCTCCCCCGCACTGTTCACGGTTTCAAAGCAGGACGACGGAAGCTCGAACATCTCGGTCACCGATTTGCCCGCCCGGACCGCCACGCGGCGGAAAGAACGCAGGGAACAGACAGGGTCGTCCGCGCCGCGCTTTTCCTTTGCCACATACAGCTGAATCACCTCGCCCGCGTCCTGTCTGCCCGTGTTGGTCACGGTTACTTCGGCCCTGACAATCCCGCCCGCAGCCAGTTTGCCCGAGTCCAAGACAATAGAATCGAAGCGGAAGGTGGTGTAGCTCAGGCCGAATCCGAAGGGATAGAGCGGTTCCTCTTTCATATAACGATAGGTTCTGCCCTTGCCGCCGCTCATGGCGTAGTCCTCGTAGGGCGGAAGCTGTTTGGTGGACGCGGGGAAGGTGACCGGCAGTTTGCCGGCCGGCGCGGCGTCGCCAAAAAGCACGTCCGCCACCGCGTTGCCCCCTTCTTCGCCGGGGTACCACACATAGAGCACCGCGTCGGCAATGTCCTCGGGAATAGCGATGGCGCTGCCCCCGGTCAGGATAAGCACAATCGGCTTGCCCCGCTCCCGGAGCTTCCGCAGGTATTCAAGCTGCCATTCGGGCAGTTCGATAGCGTCCCGGTCGCCCCTGGAGTCCGAGGCGATGACGTCCCCTTCCTCGCCTTCCATGGCGCTGTCCAGGCCGAACACGGCGATAACCACGTCGTTGGATTCGGACATGCCCACGGTCCAGCCGTTCTGGTGATTCGGGTCGTACATGATGCAGCCCTGATGATAGGTCAGGTTAATTGCGGGCATACCGCTCACCTTGGCGGACAGGCCCTCCAGAATGGTGACCAGCCGGGGATTCAGGCCGTGGTAGTTGGCCAGCAGGGTGTGGATATTCGCCGCCGCCGGGCCGATAAGCAGAATGTTCTTGGCCGAATCATTCAGGGGCAGCAGGTTATGGTCGTTTTTCAGCAGCACGATGGACTTTTCCGCCGCTATCCGGGCCAGAATCCGGTGGTTTTCACAGTCCACCACGGAGCGGTTCAAATGGGCGTAGGGGTCTTTCTCCGGCCCGTCAAACATGCCCAGCTTGAACCGGGTGCGGAGCAGCCGCGACAGGGCGGTATCAATCGCTTCTTCGGTCACCAGGCCCTGTTTCAGGGAGCCGGTCAGCAAGGGAAAGGTGCAGCCGCAGTTCAGGTCGCATCCGGCGTTCAGGGCCAGGGCGGCGGATTCTTCCGGGGTCCTGGTTACTTTGTGATTCTCGTGGAAGTCCTTGATGGCCCAGCAGTCGGAGACCACGTGGCCCGTAAAGCCCCATTTGCCCCGGAGAATGTCTTTGAGCAGATAATTGCTCCCGCAGCAGGGTTCCCCCAGGGTGCGGTTGTAGGCCCCCATGACAGACTCAACGCCCTGTTCCACCAGCAGTTTGAAGGCCGGCAAATAGGTCTCGAACAGGTCTTTGGGGGAAACCTGGGCGTCGAACACGTGGCGCAGCGCCTCCGGCCCGGAATGCACCGCGTAATGCTTGGCGCAGGCGGCGGTTTTCAGATGTTCCGGGTCGTCCCCCTGCAAGCCCTGCACAAAGGCCGCGCCGATTTGACCGGTCAGATAAGGGTCTTCGCCGTAGGTTTCCTGGCCCCGGCCCCAGCGGGGGTCGCGGAAAATATTGATATTCGGCGTCCAGAAGGTGAGGCCGCAGTATTGACCCCGGTTGCCCCGGCGGCTGGCCTCGTTGTATTTGGCCCGGGCCTCGTCGGACACCGCTGTCGCCACCTGGCGCACCAGGTCCGCGTCAAAAGTCGCCGCCAGGCCGATAGCCTGGGGAAACACCGTGGCGGCGCCCGACCGGGCAACCCCGTGCAGGGCTTCGTTCCACCAGTTATATGCGGGTATCCCCAGCCGTTCAATCCCGGGACTGGTATAGCTCAACTGGGATACCTTTTCTTCCAGAGTCATCTGGGAAATCAAATCTATTATGCGCTCTTCACGAGTCATCTTGTCCTCCGATATAGTATGTGGGGATTACCCTAGTGCAAGAAGCGCGGTATGTCCATGAGAGGATTCCCCTACATTGTCCGCCGTTGCCCAAACACGCGCTTTGCCCTATACTGTCCCTATGCCTGAACCACGACTGAAACGCTGGGCCCGCCTCGCCGGATTGTACGCCGTCTTTTTCAAAATCGGCGCGATTACTTTTGGGGGCGGCCTGGCCATGCTGCCCATACTGGAGCGGGAACTGGCGGTCAAGCGGGACTGGACCACCGGCGAAGACCTGATGGACTACTATGCCATCGGCCAGTCCACGCCGGGGATTATCGCGGTGAACGTGGCCACCTTCATCGGCTTCAAGCGGGCGGGGGTTTTGGGCGCGGTTACTGCCACGGCGGGGATGGTGTCGCCCTCGCTGATTATCATTACGGCTCTGGCGGCTTCCCTGGAAACCTTTACCCACATACCAACGGTGCGAAAGGCCCTGACAGGGATTAACGTGGCCGTGGCGGCCCTGCTGACCCACGCGGTGTGGAGCTTTGGCAAGAAGGCGGTCACAAATATCGCCGGGGCGGTTTTGTTTCTGGCCGCCTTTGCGGCCCTGTTTTTTTTCAAAGTCAATTCGGTCTTGGTGATTCTCATCAGCGCCGGCTCCGGCGTCGTCCTCTGGGCGCTGAAAAACCGGAAGGCCGCCGGTAAAGGGGAGGGACAATGAGCCTGCTGAGCCTGTTCGGCACGTTCTTTTACGTGGGGCTGTTTACCATCGGCGGCGGGCTGGTGGCCATCACCCTGATGTACAAGCCTATTGTGGAAAGCGGCCTGATTTCAGCGGAACTGTTCTATAATATGCTGGCGGTCTCCGAATCCACCCCCGGCCCCATCGGTATCAACATGGCCACCTACGTGGGCTACACCCTGTACGGCATTCCCGGCGCTCTGGTCACCACCGCGGGACAGGTGCTGCCCTCTCTCATCATAATTACGATAATCGCCCGATACGTTATGCGGTTTCACCAAAAACCCCTGGTGCAGGCCGCGTTTGTGACCCTGCGCCCGGCGGTGAGCGGCATGATTGCCGTGGCGGCGGCCCAGGTGCTGTTCATCTCGGTGGTGAATATCCAAGCCTTCCGGGACAGCGGCCTGTGGTATCGCCTGGTGAACGTAAAAGAGACGGTTTTTTACGCCGCTTCCCTGGCGCTGCTGGCGAAGACCAAACTGCACCCCGTGGCGATTGTGGCCGCCGGTGCGGTGTTTGGCCTGGTGTTTTTGTAAGTTTTTATAAACCCGCCGGAGACGGCGGAGTACAGGAGGAATGATGAGTATCCACATTAACGCCAAAGAAGGGGCCATTGCCCCGGCGGTATTGCTTCCCGGCGACCCTCTGCGGGCCGCATTCATCGCCGAGCATTTTCTGGAGAATCCGGTCTGCTACAATCAGGTGCGGGGCATGTTCGGCTACACCGGAACGTACCAGGGCGCGCCGGTTTCCGTGCAGGGCACGGGCATGGGGCAGCCGTCCCTGTCGATTTACGTGAACGAGCTGTTCCGTTTTTACGGGGTGCGGACCGCCATCCGCATCGGCACCTGCGGGGCGATTCACCAGTCCACCAAAGTGCGGGACGTCATTCTGGCCATTGGGGCGTGCTCGGATTCAGCGATTCTGACCCAGCGGTTCGGCATCCTGCATTTTGCCCCCACAGCGGACTTCGGTTTGCTGGAAGCCGCCCATCAGGCCGCGGACAGGGAAGGCATTGCCCACATCGTGGCGCCCGTGGTTTCCAGCGACTTGTTCTACGACGACAACGAAAACTGGAAGCTCTGGGCCAAATACGGCGTGCGGGGGGTGGAGATGGAAACCGCGGAGCTGTATACCCTGGCCGCCAAGTTTGACCGCAAAGCCCTGGCGATTCTCACCGTGTCGGACCATATTGCCACCGGGGAAACCACCACGGCGGAGGAACGGCAGACCAGTTTTACCGCCATGATGAAAATCGCCCTGGAGACCGCGGCGGCGCAGGCGGTTCCCTAAATTGCCATGCTTTATTAGTTCGCTTTGGATGCGTAAACGCGGGACGGTTTCATCGGAATAGATGCCGAGCCTAAATTTTTTGCCGCCTGTGATAAGGATATTTCCGGCACGAGGCAAGCATTCTCATAGTAACGCATCCGCTCTTCACTTATGCCGCCAACATCGAACATTGCCACGGCATTTTCATAAAGAGCTTCCATCGCTTCGCTTTTATATCTTTTGTTCATTTTTCGCCTCCGTAATAATTTCTATTAAAGTGCCTTCCCCCAGCATAGCTTCTATTTGTGCTTTAGGCAAAGCAAGCAGGTCTTCTGCGCTCTCTCTATAGTGCTTGAGTTCCCAATCCTCAATGTTGTCCTTGTCAGACTTTGCAAACCCATAAACAAAGAACGCCCTTTCATTCTTTCTGAAAAGCACTATAGTCCGATACCCGCCAGATTTTCCTTCGCCGGGACGGGCAACCCGGATTTTATAGACATCACCGCCCAAGTCGGTATCCCACCGACCTTGCCCAAGACCGATGGTAATGTCCGTCAGCTTCGTATCGCTGATTCCCATCTTCCTTGCAAAGCGGTCAAACCATTTCGTCTTAAATGCTCTCACATTTTAACTATATCATAATATCAAAAAAGAGTCTAATCTCCCTCCGCGCTTCCGCGTCTCCGTGAGACTCTTCCCCAATTCCCCCACGCAGAGACGCAAAGCCGCAGGGAAGAAAGAGGGCATCCCCCCGGAATTGAAATCAGTAGTAGCCTAGTACTGATATCAGTAGTAGCCTAGTACTGATATCAGTAGTAGCCTAATACTGATTTCAGTAGTAGCCTAATACTTATATCAGTAGCAGCCTAGTACTGATTTAGCAAACCCGCGAACTATTCCTCTATGGTATAGGTCTCGCTCATCACCGCGCTGTCGGACATGCCATCCTTCACCGCAATCGCCTTGATAGTGGTCACGCCGGTCGGCAGTGAGATTTCGTGGGCGTAGCGCTCGTTCGCGGAGGTGGGGGCGGCGCCGTCAAGAGTGTAGTAGATGATCGCGCCCGCGGTGGCGGTGATCAGGGCCACTTCCTGGCCTTCATAGTAGCTGCCGCCTGGCGGGTCAGCGATGGGCGTGGCCGCGGGGGTGAGGGCGTTCACCGTAACGCTCACGTTCGCCCCCGCCGTGATGTTGTTTGACCCGGACACGGTTATCGTTGCCGTGTGGGACCCCGAGGCAATGCCCGTTTTGGGTGCGATTGTAAAGGTATCGGTTCCGTTAGGCGCGAGATTGCTTATGGCGGTCTTCGACAGGGTAAAGCTGCCTGGGTTGGTCCCGGACAGGGCGATAGTCAGTGCGCCGGCGGGCTGGTTGCCCGTGTTCGTGACGGTCACCGTGCGGGGCGCCGTGGTTACGCCGAAGTCGCCGCCCCCGTCAATGGCCAGGCTGACGGTGTAGACGGGCGGCATCGTAAAGCTCACCCCTAACTCCGCCGTGATACCGTAGCTGCCGAACACGATTACCGTTGCACGGTAGTCTCCCGCGTTAAGACTCGTTTTTGGTGTGACCGTAAAGGTGTCGGTCAAGCCGACCGCGAGATTTTCTATGGTGATCTTCGACAGGATAAAGCTGTTCGGATTGTCCCCGGACAGGGCGGCGGTCAGGAGGCCGGTGGGCTGGCGGCCCATGTTCGTGACGGTCACTGTGCGGGGAGATGAAGGCACGCCCGGCTGTATCTGGCCGAAGTCGCCGTGGGGGGCAATGTCCAGGCTGATGGTGTAAATGCCCACCGTAAAGTTCACGGTGAAGCTGACCGCCGCAATGCTGCTGCCCGAAACCTGCACCGTTGCCGTGTGGGTTCCCTCGCCCAGGCCCGTTTTGGGCCGGACACTGAAGGGCGCGGCGTATGCGCCCGGCAAAAGGCCGCCTATATCGCCCCCGGTGAGCGTATAAGATTCGCCCCCTGCCGTAATCTCCGCAGTAAGGTCCGTAAGAGCCTGGTTGCCCGTGTTTTGTACGATTACGGAGAGCTCGGGCGGAACGGTGTAGCTGTAGTTAAGGGTGGGGAAGGCGTAAGCGGAGCCGGGGGCTATCAGATTCTTGGCAGTGCTGTCTTGCAGCGAGATGCGGTACACGGAGCTGTCAACGGTTACCATGACGGCGAGATTCGCGGCGATGTTGTTGCCGCCGGTAACCGTTATCATTTCGATGGAGGGGCCGACCCCGCTGCTTTTGGGAACCACAGTGAATTCGGCGCTGCCGTCCACGCCAATGCTGGGAATGCTGACCGCCGACAGGGCGAAAGGGGATAAACTGCCGCGGCTCAGCGCAACGCTGAGCGCGCCGGTGGCCTGATTGCCTGTGTTCGTGACGGTCACCGTGCGGGCTTCCGGCTGATCACCCGGCTGCATCGTACCGAAGTCGCCGCTGCCGCTCATGCTCAGACGGATACTGTAGGTGGGCATGGGCACTTCCACTGGCGTTGCCCCGGTGCAGGCCGCCAGCACAATGGCAATGGAAAAAGCCGCCAAGGTCGATTTCTTCAGCTTTTTCATACGCATTCAGTATCTCCTTGCTGTAACACATTCATACTATACTGAATTATCGGCAAAAAAGCAAGGGAAAGATAAGGTGTTACCACTCGATACGACCCGAACCGGCATCCCCCGAATCGGAGGCGGTCGCCGGGAACAGGATAGTCACCGTCACCTGGTCGGGATTGGGAGCCGCGCCCACCGGCGGATTGGTTGCCGAAGCAGCGTCGGTATGGCTGAACTGATTGGCCGACAGATTCGCAAAGGTATACCCCGCCTTGGCCGTCAGCGCCACCGTGGCCGTGTAGACCGTCATCCTCCAGAAGCCCTCGTTTACCGGGTCAAATATGACGCCGGTATGTGCCGTATTGCCGTGGCTCCACGTTACGGTGCCCGTGTACTGGCCGGTCTCAAAGGAACCGGTATTGGAGGAACCAGTATCAAGCGAAGGGTTCGGCCCATCGGCGGTTTTCGGTGTGCCGATAAAGGCGGTCAAGTCCTTCATCAAAGACGACGGCTGACCGCCCACGGTAATGCTGATGGCGCCGTGGCCGTTACTGCCAGGATTGGCCGCAAAATCCGTATTCCCGTCCTGCGCCTGGTCGTCAAACCCATTGCGGATGACCCACACCGGCATTCCGGTCTGGTCCCAGCGGTCAGCCGTAACCGCGAAGGGCACATATTTCAGATTAAAGTAAAAGCGACCGGTTCCCTTTGCGTCTCCGGTGGTGAACGCGTATTGCAGGCTCCCCGCGGTTTGTGCGCCCGCCGCGAGGCTGTCGGCAAGGGGGGCGTCAGAGGAGGCGAACACATAATGCCCCGCGTTTTGTGTCACCGTTATCCCGGCAGCGTCCAGCGCAGCGTTTCCTCCGCTATAACCCCCCAGAGAAATCTTTGTGGCATAGGAATCCTGAGCGCCGGGGACGCTGTTGCCTTCCCAGGTGCTCCCGTCACGCCGGATACCCGGTTCCGCCAGTTTGAGCGGCCACAGACCGTCCCCGGCGGCGTTTGCCCCGGCTTGTACCGCGCCCAGTTTCACCTGAGCCAGACAGACCGCGCCGGGGGACAGAGCCGCCTGAGCCGGGGTATAATTGACCAAAGCCCGCCGGTTAAAGCCCGGATTGATCACAACGTCGTTTCCCGTATCGTCAATAAGGGTCACGTCAACTATCACCGGAACCAGCGGCAGCGTCACCGTATTAAGGCCGGGGCTTATGGATTTCTTGGCATATCCGCCGGCCAGCAGGGTCGGTTTTTCCCCCTGACTGGACAGATCGTTCTTATGCCCCTGAAGTATCAAAAAATGATAGGTCTTCCCTGATTTCAGCCGGACTGACAAGGCCGTTTTGCTGGCCGTGGTCTGGTCAAAAGCAGAGATTGTCCCGTCCGCCAGACTTGAGTCTTCCATAACGATGACTTGCGCGTAATTCCTCACCCCCCGGTCCGTGCTCTGGATGTCCGCGTTTCCCGCGCCAAAGACGTTCCGCGCCGGGGAATTTTTCCCAAAGGGATGCAGGACAAGCAGCAGTTCCCCGTTCCCCGCAGGGCTTAATTCCCCTTCAACTTCGAGAGGCGGCCCCCACGCAATCCCGCCATCTTTTGAGGCAGGCGCCGTGTCCAGCAAAACAGGGGAACACCCCGCCCACATGCCGACAAGCAGGCCGGCGACCAGCACAACCAGGCCAATAGCAATGCCAAAGGCCGCCAAAGTTGATTTGTTTAGCTTTTTCATACACATTCTACGCCTCCTGCGTGAGCTGTCTGTAAATATTGAAATTGTTTTGATATACAAAAGTTACAGGTTTGGTTCCCCCGCCGGGGATTAGGGCGAGATACAATCTCCCGGTTGAACAAAAAGACGACATCTTATATACTAGTTCTCAAAAGATGACTGATAAAAAATTTACTGTGCTGGATTTGCTCGATTTGGACTTACAGGGACACAATGCCCTCAACTTGCGCTGCATGAGCGGCAGGCGGGGGCTTTCAGGTGAAATCTCTGTGCCCGATTTGAACCGTCCGGGACTCGCCCTTTCAGGGTTTTACGAATCCTTTGCGCATCAGCGGGTGCAAGTCTTCGGACGCGGCGAAGTCGCCTATCTGAAAAAGCTTGCCGCGGAAAACCAACTACAGGCAGTTCAACAACTTTTTTCATACCCGATTCCCTGCTGTATTTTCACCCATAATTTGAATCCCCCTTCAGAAGTAACGGTTATCGCGGACCAGGCAAATTGCCCGATTCTCCAGACAGACCTGGAATCCACAGAGTTTTCAAGCCGTATCCTCCGGGCGTTTTCCAATGTTTTTGCGCCGACAAAAACCATTCATGCGGTGCTGGTGGAAGTGTTTGGAGTGGGGGTGCTCATTCTGGGAGGATCGGGAATCGGAAAAAGCGAAGCCGCTTTGGAGCTTATTGAGCGGGGACACCGTCTGGTGGCGGACGATAGGGTTGAACTGCGCTGTGTAAACGGCAACACCGTGTTGGGACAGGGAGCGAATAAAATGATAAGCCATCACATGGAGGTGCGTGGACTGGGAATTATCAATCTGGTGCAGATCTACGGAGTGGGCGCAATCCGTGACCAAAAGGAAGTACAGTTTGTGGTGCAGTTGGAAGAATGGGACCAAAACAAAGTATATGACCGGTTGGGAACAGAGAACAAAACCATGGATTTGCTGGGAGTAAAGATTCCGCTTATTGAAATTCCGGTAAAACCGGGACGAAATGTGCCGATAATTATTGAAACCGCGGCAAAAAACGAACGACTCAAATCCCAGGGATATTTTTCCGCTCTGGAGTTTAACCGGAATGTGCTCAAATGGATTGAAACAGACTCGGCTCAGCCCGCTTATTATAGCGGCGATGATTCATATTAGTTGACAAGGGGGTGTTTGATGGTAGAAAAAATTGTGACCGTGTGGAACCGCGCGGGCATTCATGCCCGTCCGGCGGCGATGATTGCCCAAACGGCAAACAAGTTTAAAGCGGAAATCCTTATTGAACGGAATTCCGTGACGGTTAACGCCAAATCCATTATGGGAGTCATTACCCTTGCGGCAGGCTACAATACACAAATGAAGGTCTGCGCAGAAGGGGAAGACGAACAGGCGGCGGTGGACGCCATGTACATGCTTTTTGAAAAAAAATTTGAAGAAGACTAAGTTTTCTTCGGGATAAGGAACGGGAAACCGATGAAAGAAATAACTCAACGCCAAAAAGAGGTGCTGGACTATATCAGCGTCTTTTCTGAACAAAATAATGGTCCGCCCGTCATTCGTGAGATTGCGGCGGCTTTTGGTATTTCCGTAGGCACAGTGCAGGTGCATCTGGAAGCGCTCCGCAAAAAAAACTATATTTCCTGGTCTGATAAACGTTCCCGCAGCATCAGGATTGTATCTCCCCAAGCCGGGAATCCGGAACCGGATGACTCCTCTTTCACTCAGTGCGTCCCCCTGGTGGGAACTGTGGCGGCGGGAAAACCGCTTTTGTGTGAAGAAAACCGTGAGGGGGATGTGCCGGTGGCCCGTTCGCTGCTCAAAAAAAACAAGACCTATTTTGCCCTGCGCGTACGGGGCGACAGTATGATTAACGCCGGTATCCTTGACGGAGACATCGCCCTGATTGAGCAGGCCGTGGTGGCGAATAACGGGCAAATCGTGGTGGCAGTGCTGGATGACGCGATTACCCTCAAGCGGTTTTACCAGGATGGAGCGCGTATCCGTCTGCAAAGCGAAAATCCCGCGTTCGGCCCTATTTATCACCAAAATGTCCGGGTCGCCGGTATTTTGTCCCACATTATCCGGGAGTATTAGGTGAGCGCTCCGCTGTACCTGTTTACCGGGCCGGAAATAGGCGGGCAAAACGATGCCATCGCAAATCTTCGCGCGGCTCTCAAAAAGTCCGCCGGGGCGCTGGACGAATATTCCCTGTATGCCGGGGATGCCCGCATTGCAGACGCTCTGTCCCTGCTGGAAAACGAATCGCTCTTTGCCGCGGCCCGGTTCATGGTCATCCGTAATGCGGAGCTTATCAAAAAAAAAGAAGACATCGACCTTATAGCGGAGTGGGTAAAAGCAGCGGCAAGCCAAAAGTCAGGCTGCCTTTCGACCCTGGTGCTGGCGTCTTCGGAAAATGGAATTGACAAAAAACTGGAAAACTGCGTGCCCAAAGAAAACCGCAAAATCTTCTGGGAATTATTCGATAACCAGAAAGAAGCCTGGGTGAGAGATTTTTTCAGAAAGGGCGGCTTCACTGTCGAAGCTGAAGCGGTGGACACTATCCTTGAATTGATTGAAAACAACACCGAGGCCCTGCGCACAGAATGTTCCCGTTTTTTTCTTTGTTTTGAAAAGGGCCACGGGGTAACCGCTGCCGACGCGGAAACCATCCTCGCCCACAACCGGGAAGAGTCCGCCTTTACGCTTTTTGACGTCCTGGCTGCTCCCTCCCGTCCGGCTTCCGCCCGGCTGGAAGCTGCGTCCGGGATTTTGCGCCAGATTCGCGGGGCCAAGGACAGCGGGGCGGTTAAACTGATTGCCGGTCTCACCTGGTGTTTCCGCCGTCTGCAAGACTGGCACACCCTGCTTGCCGCAAAAGGTTCCCCATCAGACCTGGATTTAAAAATTGCCGGATTCAGTTCAAAAAAAGCCCAGTCTCAATACCGGAATGCCGCGCGGGTCTGGAATCCCGCCGAAACCCTGGACGCTCTGTCCCGGCTTGCCGGCATAGACGCGGACATCCGCGCGGGACTGGCGGGAGTTGAGGACGTCTTGCTGGATATGCTGCTTTTTTCTCTGGCCTTCAAGCGAAGTCCTGAAGTCTACAATCCATGAGCCATATCAAACGGTTTTGCTGTATCCTGATAATCTGCGGGGTCAGTTTTTTTGCTCCCCTGGAAGCGGAACTTTTTTTCGGCGGCGGCTTTGCCTTTGACTTGCCCGAAGGATATACGCAAGTCGCCGCTTCGGGGGACAACACGCTTGTTTCCTTTGTTCACTCCACAATGCCGGTACAGTTGGCGCTCCGTATCTTTCCGAAACACACTGGCTTTGAACCAAACACTGCCCTGCAAGATGTATTTTCGCGCCTGAACGCTTCCGGGAACACCACTGAAATCCAGTGGCGGGATAGCCCCTGCATACTTTCCACATTTTCCATGCAGCCTCAGGGAGGCGCCCGCGCGTCCGGCTGGGCGCTTGCGGTTCGGCTGCCTCAAAGTAAACCAGAGGGAGCCATTCTGGTGGCTCTGGCCTATACCGACGTCCAGCTTGCCGGCGGCGTTACGCAGCAACTTATTATTTCTACCCTGGATTCCCTGTATATCGACGATGAAAGCTGGTATGAGTCCGGGCCAATCACCACTTTTGCCTATCCCGAAGCCGCGCCGGAAAAAATCAGCTTGAACATTGCGGGGCAGCGCATTCAGACAGAAATCAACTCTGCTGACGCGGAAGGCGCTCAATCTGTGGTCGAACGGGAATTTACGGTGCTCTCCCAATATGGCGCGTCCCCGCTGTTTCGGGAAGCCTGGCAGCGGTATTACCGGCAGATTTTTCGGGATTCCTGCGCCCGGCTCAAACGTCCGGCCCAGGATATTCTTGCGGCCTTTCAGTCAAAGCCCCCCGCAGAACGGCTCATCACGCTGCTTTCATGGGTACAACAATTTCCCTACGAGCGCAATTTTGACACCAGCGATTTCACTTCCCTGCCCGCGGTACTGGCCGGGCAAGGCTCCGACTGCGACAGCCGGGCCATGCTGCTGGCAGTTATCCTGCGGTTTATGGACATCAATACCGTCCTTTTTATCTCCGATGCCTACCGTCACGCGATTCTGGGTGTTGAGCTGAATTTGAAAGGGGCGAAAATTCCCGTCCATAACGAAGGAACTGTAGTACATTATCTGGTGGCGGAAACAACCGCCCCGGTTGCGCCGGGGCTTATTGCTGAAAATATGTCGGACCCGGCCAAGTGGTTTCCGGTGATTTTTCCCCGTTAGCACGCATCCTGAATCAGCAGGGCATACACCTCTTCGGTTGTTTTCGCGTTCAAAAGAGCTTCACGTAATTCCTGATTTCTGATCCGGGCGCTGAAAAACGACAGGGTTTGCAAGTAATACGAATGTTGATTGTACGCCGCGGCAATCATAATGAGCAGCCGCACCGGGATGTCATCAATGGTCTGAAAGTCGATAATATCAACTTTGCTGACTCCCACAGCCACGACTAAATCCGTTACCGAAGAAAGCCGCACATGGGGAATAGCGATTCCCCTTCCAAGGGCGGTGGACATCAATTCCTCACGCCGCACAATTTCTTCCGTCAGTTCCTGGGAATTCTTAATCTGCGGCGCGTTGGCAAGAATATGGGAAAGCTCCACTAAAGCATCATGTTTGGTGGAATGGCGCAAAAATACAATACGTTCAGGGGAAAGAATATTTTTTACTTTTACCATATTCCCATTAGCCACGATTTTGCTTTTTACGGACAAGCGTTCGTTTACCCATCTTTCAATCTCTGATTTTTTAAACCGCCACACGGTGCCGATTTTGCCTGACGGAATGTCTCCCTTTTGTGCCCATTCATACACAGTCCGTTCAGACACACGCAAATACTGCGCCACTTCTTCAATTGTCAAAATATCATCATCCAATCGGGTTTCTCCTTGTAACTATATGTTACATTTTGCCGTGTTCCGCAAATTATGTCAAGTAACCGCGATAGACGCAAAATACGATAACTTTACTGCCCGCAATTCGCACTTCAAACCCCGTCCCCTTGACACCCTTTCCCCTGCTTTGCTATACTCACCGCATGTTTTTGTATAGTGTGAGTAGACAGATTCTGGGGGGGGGCGGGCGCCCCGCGCGCGCCGGGGGGGGGGGGGGGGCGGGGGGGGGGGGGGGGGTGTGGAGCGGGGGGGGGG